>JBBJOK010000259.1:0-4612 GCA_037721545.1 Chitinophagaceae bacterium | reverse complement strand
TACTTTAGCTCTTTACACGAGCTTGAAGCATACCAAAATCTTTTAAGATTGTTTTCTATTAAATATAACAGAGGCTTGTGCTACGCCTGTAATTTTAAAGCTGTTTTTCTGCTGGGTGTAAGCAATAATTTTAAAAGGAAGTTCTTGAAGTTCTGCTGGAACTTTTAAGTCGAGGTTTCCTGCTCCTGATACTTGTATAGTTTTAAATTCCCTTACTATGTTTACATGATGCAATCTTCTTCCGCCATTTTCACCCCGCTTAACATCTGTGATTGCTTCCGGTTGAATGAATGCTATATTAAGAAGTTCACTATTACTGTTGGCATTTTTATAAGTTAGATGAATAATTGAGTTATTTATTTGGGAGACCTCAATTATAAGATCTGATGAAGGGTTGACATTATTTTTAAGAGAGGTTCGAAGACGTTTTTCATCAGATCCTACAAATTCCTCAGTGCCGTTCACAACTATTTGAGGAGTGTAAACACCTTGCAGTGAAAGGTGGGTTGCATATATTTGTTGCCTTTCAGTAAAAGCAGGCTGGCTAAAAACATCTTTCCAGCCAAGCCGGTTCCAGTAATCAACATGAAAACTAAGTATGTAAACATCTTTTTTGTTTTCACTTTTTATTCTGCTAACAAGCTTATCCGCAGAGGGACAACTTGAACATCCTTCTGAGGTAAATAATTCAATAACGGTAAATCCTTTACCTTCTTCTCCTTTACCTTCTTCTCGCATACTTTTTTCTGTTATTTTTTTTGAATCAAAACTGAAGCATGAGGTAGCTACTAATAAAATACCTATTATGAAATATGAGAATGCTAATTTCTTCTTCATCCTTTATTTTTTTAATTTTTCACTCACCAATCTTTATTCATTACTACCAGATGCAGAACATGAACGGTAACCATAACAATCATTATTAAAATAATATTATTTTTTAGCCACTGCTTTGTTTTCCTTTTTTTCAGAATTTATGTCAAGCCCTCGTAAAAACTCAATAATATCGGCTCGTTGTTTTGTATCATCTATATAAAAGGGATGAGGAGATTTTTTACCCCGCTTAGGATCTAATAATTCATCCAGGCTTTTTACAGATGCATCATGTAAAAAAATTGTAGTACGTGCAAGATCAAGAAGCATTGGTAGCGCATTTCCCCGGGGACCTGCATGAGCACTTGCGTCTACAATAACCATTTTATCATCAAAATCGCCGGGTGAATTGAGTATTTTTGATAATTTTTTATTGCCCCTCAAACCTACAACAACAGGAGTATAGCCTGGCCAAAGTGTTTTTAAATCAACCAGGGTTATAGGAACAGGTTTGCTTTGATCCACATTGTGACAGCTTGTGCAGTTTGCTCTGAATATTTCCCTTCCACGCAGAGCCATTTCTTCATTAACTTTTGGTGCTGGTGGTGGCTGTAGAGAAAATACATAAGCAGTCATATCATTAAGTTTCTGTTCATCAACACGTCTTCCAACTATAGTATTTAATTCCCCCGGTTTGCCCTGCATTTTTGCCTGCACAAAAGGATAGCCTGTAACGCCGGTTTCTTTTAAAATTTGTTTGTACTCTTTATGTATTTGCTCACCTGCCGGCCCGCCCAACCCTTTTAAAAATTCCAGGCCTTCAGGTGTTGCAAGAGTTGTAAGATCAAGATTAGTGGTGTATGAAGAATTACTTATATCATGATATAATTCAAATTCTCCCGAAGTGCCGAAAGGTGCAGCAAGATCCTGACGGAAAAGGGGAACATTCTTTACTGAGTTACCATTACCGTCTGAAGTTTCATCAAATGTGCCTACAGGATAAAATTTGGGATTACTTAAATATTCGTCCACATCTTTTTCAGAGGAGTTAGGACGCATCCCTCTTGCTGCCCTGCCTATAGAAACACCTAAAAAAATCTGCTGCATGTTAGGATAATAAGCCCGTGAGTTATTAGCAAGTGCAAGAAATCTTCCCATGTTAAAAGTGAGTGAGGCCGGTCCATCAATCCGTTTTCCGGCAGACCCAGCAGTAGGCATATCAAAAGTAGATTTATCAGTAACGGTATGGCAAATAGCACAGCTTACCCCAACAAAATCACCTTTTAAAATATTCAATTGTTTATCTCCATTATTGTCTTTAGCAACCACCCCAATAAATGCATTTGCATTAAGCAAAGCAATTGTAGTATTGTGATCATTCAAAAGGGGGGCTAGTTGTGGTGATAGGTCAGTCTTGAATTCAGCTTGTAATTTTTGTCGTAAGCCGGCTTCAATCCCCGGCGATTCCATATCAATTTGTAACCCGATCTCAAGCATTTGTTTAGGCGTGAATTTGGAATCAACAACACCTTGCTGCCAGCGCATTGCATTAAACCAAAAACCTTCATTACCAAATGTTTCAAATCTGAAAACCTCTTTTCCCATACCGGCATCTCCCAAATTATGAGGCTTAATTTTGCCTGTATCTATTGGGCCGTCACTTGCTATCCCCGGCTTTTTATCTTGTATGTTTTTGGAATTACGATCGCTACAGGCATTTTGTAAAGCAACTGCAAAAAGCAAGACTAAACCCATTGTTACGAGCGACAATGGTGAAGAATGTTTATTAATTTTTAAAGACATGGTAAAAGAATAAATGATAAAACTTATAATTAATTAAAGAAACTTATATTTTAATTCAGCCCTTGGGAAAATTATATTTGTTTTTAGTCGCATGGTTATTATCATCAATCCCCCCAAAATTTATTGAATAAAAAAACGCAAACGAATTCATTCTAAAAATCAGTTTGCGTTTATCATTCGTAAAATTTATTTAAGTAATTAAAGTAATTATCCTTTGAGCTTTTTGCCTATTCAATATGCCCGCCAGTTTAAGTTAAATGTGCCTTCAATGCTTCATTTTTTGCTGTTTATAAAAGTTATTGTCAATCATTTCTAATGCCTCTGTATTCACTTTATTCATTGGATCTAAATATCTTGTTTCAAATCCATACCATGGGAAATTATTTGAATTTTTACTTACATCCCTTTTTTATTCTGTAATTATTTTCATTTTTTTGATTAAACGTCCGATTTTATTATATCTATTTATCAAATCCTGTTAATCCTAAAAAAGCATGCTGGTCTTTTGTTTTACCTACAGAAGATGGTATAACATAAGGCGAACCTGTTATTTCGGTAAGGGAGCCATTGGCTGCTATTTTAAAAGTTCCGATCGTATGACTTTGAAAAGCTCCGACTACATGTAAATAGCCATCGGCCGATTGGTGCATATCTTTTGAATCACCCGTTGGTAAACCACCACGGCGGGCAAAAAAGTTTGGTGTTAAAGATTTTACCAGTTTACCATCCGATCCAATATCAAAAACGCTAACTATATTTTCTCCAAAACTAACTGCAAACAATTTTGTTTTATCGAGACTAACCCATGTCCAGCAGGATTCATCGTTTCGGCCTCCGGTGGCAAAGTTTTGCACTTTTGCTGCTGAGCTACCATCATGTACTGTTACACTGTTTGCTTCTTTTGATGAGTGAATATTGAAGTTGGTTAAATAAATAAACTGGTCATTCGGGCTCCATGATAATCCTATGTTTCCTGATACGCCTACCTCTTCATAAAGACCTGTTTGGGAAAGATTGCCTGCGGAAAAATTATAAATATATAAACGACCAGGTTTTTGTTTGGTAAGGTCTGGCTCCGGAGTCATAAAGTGTGGAACTCCCCAGGTAGAAACAGCTATTTTACTACCTGTGGAATTGAATTCTACTGTAGTTGGCCCGCCGTTATTTCCATCCATGTAAGTTGCACCTATGCTTTTAAATTCGAGAATACCACTGGATTTATTGAAAGTAAAAACCGCTAAATTTCTAAGAGGAGATGTTGCAACTGAGCCAAAACCCGACCCGGTTGGAAATTGAAAATTAGGGTTGGAATGTTGATTACCAACAACGATCCAAGTATTACCCCCAATATCTTTTGCAGCTATTGAAGTTGCTCTTATCCCTCTCGAATCTATATTATCCATAGCCGGTGTAGCAGGATTCTGATCTACCTGGGACAAACTTCCGTTACCCCTATTTATCTTAAAAACAGATACACTGCTGTTATCTATATTGCCACCTGCATTAACTGCAAGCAGGTAATCACCTACAATTCTTAAAGCCCATTGCGTATCAAAATCGCCTTCGCCTGCATCACCAGCATGGCCGGTACTAAAAGGTGATCCGGGGATTTCTGTAACAGAGCCGTCACTATTTTTTCCCATGGCTATAATCCCATTCATATTAGATGAATTGGTGCTGGTGTAAATAAATCCTGTGTAATTATTATTTTCTCCATTATTATCTTTTTTACAGGAAGAGAAGAATAATACAAAGATCAAAATCAATAATAATAAAATGCTATTATTTGTCTGTGAGGATAAAGCTACGGAAACTTTATAATCTGGTTTTTTAACTTCCATAATTTTTTTTTAATATTTGAATAATAAGATTTAGTTTGTTTGTGAGCCGCTCACACATTTGGAGTGATTACATACCTTTTTTATCTAATGCCATATCAGTATCTGAAGCATTTGAATTAGGTGTAAACATTAATCCTTTAGTGTATTCTGTCATC
>JBBJOK010000258.1:0-4615 GCA_037721545.1 Chitinophagaceae bacterium | reverse complement strand
AATGAGTTAGATATAATTTGCGAAATTTTAAGGACAAAAAGCGAAGTTCGCATTTCATTCTCCCTTCGTCTTTTTATTATTCACCAACATCCATTTTGCGGTTTCGTAAATAGCAGAAGTTAAGCCTGATAACGATCGCTTTACTGAATCTTTTTGCATCTGATTTAAATATAGTTGGTTTGATTTTACAGATACTAACTCTTCTTTATTTATCCTGATGTTTTTTATAAAATAATAATCATCTGTTACCATCCCAATATTTCCTTCATCATGATGAATAATAAAAGCAGCATTTGATTTATTTTTTTTATTCAGAAGATCCCTCCCAAGGGTTGTATTTAAATATGGCTGGTGGATCATGCCGGCAACAGTGGGCAATATATCAATTTGAGAAACTACTTCAGTCCGTTTTTGCGGAGCCAATAATGAAGGCGCATAGAAAAGAAGGGGTATATGCTCATCACTTAACCTGTTTGCCGTCCATGCACCAGGATACATTTCTCCTGCATTTCCCTCTACGCCATGGTCACCTGTAAATACAAAAATTGTATTATTGAAATATGGCTGTTTTTTAGCTTCCTCAATAAATTTTTTAAAGCTATAATCCGAATAACAAAACGAATGAAATTCTTCTAATGATTCAAATCCATATTTTTGTAAGGTATCTAAATCCTCAACCCGTTTTTCAAAATCTTTATCTTCTTCAGGGATATTAAACGGGCGATGATTTGTTGCAGTCTGAATAATTGCAAAGAAAGGTTTCTGCTGCACTTTTAAAACATCATTAGCTTCCAAAAAAAGATTTTTATCACTTATTCCCCACACATTCAGTTGTGGTGATTTATATGAACCTTCCTGATAAATTTTTATTCCGTTAATATTTTTCAGTAACCCCTCAAAATTGTTGAACTCGCTACTGCCCCCCAGGAAATATAATTTATTATAATCTTCAAAACTATTTATGATAATATGTTGATCTATTGCCTCGGGATTGCGGCTGGAAAATTTGGATAATTGTACATCCGGAGTACCGGTAAGAATTGCAAATACACCTCGGGCGGTGCCGAAAGTAGCGCTAAAACATCTGTCAAAAAAAATCCCATTATCACATAACTCTTTAAAGTAGGGAGTAGTATTTAAGGGGTTGCCAGACATGCTGCTTTTATACATGCTGAAGCTTTCACCAATTACTAAAACAATATTAGGCCTGCTTTCTAATGATTTACTTCCAGGCTCCACCATCCTTTTGTAATTATTAGAAAAATTGTTTCCTGAATCTAATTGCAAAAAATCAGCAATCACGGGGAAATATTGTTTGGCCTTATTTTCATCAAATGAAGGGCTCCTGAACCGCAGGGTTGTAAAAAAATTCTGAAGTGGATTTAATGCCACGTAAGATTTAAAATTATCATTGAACGCAAAGGCGTCATTCCACTTTAAAGCATTAATAGAAAAAATCCCAAACAATGACCATCCCAGGAAAATAATTGCCAGGGCATGCCATCTTCTTTTATAAATAATTTCATTGTGGGTGTTTTTTTTCAGCACACTTACGTGCGTTTTTTTAAATAATCCTGAAAGCATTACAACAGATAAAAATAGCGCCAACAGAATCCAAACCATAGGGTAGCTCTGCCACAACATTTTAAAAGAGATTACCGGGTCTTCAGCAAAATTTAAAGCGCTTGCATTTATTCGTGTATGATTATAACTGAAGTTGCCAAAATCAGCTCCAAAGAAAAACAATACAACCAATGTTGTAAATGCCAGATAATACGACCACCAGCGCTTATTTTTTTCAGAATAGAAAGGGGAAAATCGTAGCCGAACAGATAATAATGCAATGGGCAAAAGTATTAATGCGATCCATTTTGCATCATATTGAAAACCCAGCCAAAAGGAGGGGATGATTGAGCTAATTGGAGTATTCACAGGGCGGAAAAGAAAAACAGTTGCTATGCGGAATAAGGTGAAGATGATAAAATAAATAAACCACAATCTCATTATCCATTGGATGGTGATAGGTACTGTTTTCGGGATTTTTATTTTATTAATCATGGTAACCCCTCAAAGGTATTGTGTTTTATAGTTTACCAAGGTATCAAAATGGTAATCTAACTAAATCTTACAATTCAGAATATACCCACCCGTACAGTAAGTTCCCTTGTATATTAATTATTTTTGGTGTAAGGATGCATTTAAATATAAAAGGAGTTTGATAGAGAAAATAATAGAGCTGGATTATTTCTTATTTTCCAAAATAAATGGGAAATGGCATAATTCATTTTTTGATACAGTACTTCCCTTTACCCGGGAAACATTTTTTTGGGTGCCCTTTTATGTTTTTTTGGTATTGTTTGCTATAATTAATTTTAAAAAATTTGGTTGGCTATGGGTATTGTTTTTAATAGTTAATGTAATACTTAGTGATCAAATAAGCAGCGCTGTAATAAAAGAGCACTTATACCGGCTTCGGCCTTGCCGGGATGTTGAAATTGCAGACCAGGTAAGATTTCTGGCAAAAAACTGTGGTTTAAATTCAAGTTTTATCTCCTCTCATGCAGCAAATCATTTTGCAGCAGCTATGTTTATCTTTACAACACTTAAACAAAAAATAAGTATTAATAAATGGTGGGCTTTGATTTTTCTTTGGGCCTTTATACCATGTTATGCACAAATATATGTTGGGGTGCATTTTCCCGCTGATATTTTAGGAGGAATTTTTGTAGGGTTGGTTTTAGGATATTTAGTTGGATATTTATTTAATACATTGATAGTTAAAAAGGAAGTGAATATTAATTATGATTGAAGTATTTATTTTATTAGGCCTGATAATATTGAATGGTGTGTTTGCAATGGCTGAAATTGCTGTAGTATCTTCAAGGAGGGCAAGGCTGGAATCTCAGGCTGCTAAAGGCGATCAAAAAGCAAAAGATGCTTTACAACTTGCCAATCATCCTGATATATTTTTGTCTACTGTTCAGGTGGGTATAACGCTAATCGGAATATTGACCGGTATATTTTCCGGAGCAAAATTTCATGCCCCGCTTGCTGCATTTCTCAAGGAAATTTCATGGCTTAGTGCATACAGTAATGGAATCGCAACTGCAATTATTGTTATTATAATAACCTATGTCTCATTGGTTATAGGAGAGTTGGTACCTAAAAGAATAGGACTCTCAAGGCCTGAAAATATTGCCAAAGCTGTAGCAAGGCCAATGGCGATCTTAAGCAAAATTGCTTTTCCTTTTATATGGCTGTTAACTAACTCAACATCAGTTATTGTTAAGCTTTTTAATCTTAAAGTAAAAGATAACCAGGTAACAGAGGAAGAAATAAAAGCTATTATTTCTGAAGGTAGCGACCATGGTGCTATTGAGGAGGATGAAAAAGAAATAATTGAAAGGGTAATTCATTTGGGCGATAGGAACATTACTTCTTTAATGACGCACCGTACGGATATTGTATGGTTTGATATTAAAGAGGATATTAATTCCATTAAAGATAAGTTACGCGAATACCTGCACTCAGTATATCCTTTATGCGATGGCGATATCGATAATATAAAAGGTGTTATTTACATAAAAGATATGTATTTAAACCCGGAAACACCACTTAGTGAGCTAGGCAGAAAAGCATTGTTTGTTCCGGCAAATAACACGGCGTACCAGGTACTTGAAAAATTTAAACAAACCAAGATTCATTATGCTTTTATTGTTGATGAATATGGTACGATGCATGGCATGATAACCATTAATGATATACTTGAAGCAATTGTTGGCGAAATGCCTGAAGATGAAGATGATGATTATGCAATCATTGAAAGAAAAGATGGATCATACCTGATTGATGCCCAAATTCAGTTTTATGATTTTTTAACCAAGTTCGAAAAAACTGACTGGATGAATGATGGAGAGCAGGAATTTGATACCCTTGCAGGTTTTATACTTCATGAGTTAAAGCACATTCCGCATACCGGCGAAACGTTTGAATGGCGGGGCTTTAATTTTGAAATTATCGATATGGATGCACAAAGAATAGATAAAGTTCTGGTAAAGGCTTCTGACGAGATAAAAGAGGAAATGGAAAATTAAGTTCTGATTCTTATTAACCTATCACCATTTAAATCTCGCCTTAGATTCAGGATTATTTAGTTTGATGCTCTTTCTTTTACCATTAACGGTAACGTGTAAAAGATTTATTTGTTCTTTTTTGTATTCGTATAAGAGATCATCTTTTATTTCAATATTTTTTACAGTTGAAATATCTTTTACTTCAAAATAACTCCAAATAGCTTCCCCTTCGCTTTCGTAACCGGAAAATTGTAATTTTAAAAGCCTTCCATTAACTATTATTTGCAAATGTTTTTTTATATAATCTGCTACTAATTTATCCGTTTTAGTTTTGTCTTTTGGATTGAGCAAATCAATATTTATACTGTAATTCTGGCGAAGTGTTTTTTCAAAATCATCTGTGAAAATCTTGCAGCTTATCTCTAAGGTTTTTTCTTTTTTATTGTGTTCAATTTCAGTAACACTTACATAATATGGGTGAAACTTAAACGATGGTGTAAATGCAGTAAGAATATACAGACTAAAAAGAAATAGCGATTTTT
>JBBJOK010000257.1:0-4633 GCA_037721545.1 Chitinophagaceae bacterium | reverse complement strand
CACACGAAAATGTCAGTAACCGTGGCTTCTGAGGCAATGCCTATTCTTGCGAATCTTGTTTACGTAATTCCTCCGGACTCAGATCTTACTATGGTAAACTATGGCTTCAAAGTAATCTCTCCTCGCATTAGGAGGAACAAACAAGTAGATTTATTTTTTATTTCTCTGGCAGAGGCAATGGGTGCTCGTGCTGTGGGCATTGTCCTTTCCGGATATGGTGGCGATGGCACTGAGGGCTGCAAGCATATCAAAGCTAACGGAGGAAAGACCTTTGCTCAGGACATGTCTGCCGAAGTTGACTCCATGCCGCTCAGCGCTCATGCAGCAGGCTGTGCTGATTTCGTTTTACCACTTAACAAAATTCCAGATAAGCTAAAAAGATTGTCAGCTTCGCTTGAAACGTAGAAACGATTTACAATATCCGAAAGTATTAATTGCAGGTTAAAACAGACCCTTTCCCCAGCTGTATCTTATGTCAGTGAAAACTCAATTGAGAATACAGAGGAATGTAATATTACATTTACTTGCCCGTATGGGCTTCCTTTATTTGATGTAACAAATAGTTACGTTACAATTTTTAAATGGTTTGATTATCTATAAATCAAATGCCATAAAGTAAAAGGTTATGTTATCTCAACGCAATAAAACTATATAAGATTTAAGAATAATGACAAACAACAATATCACATTGACTAAAACAGAAAAAGATGATTTAAACACTTTTTTTGAATTTCAGCTTGACAAAGAAGCGAATTTTTTAGCAGCTTTCACATCTAAAGACCCAAACGATAAAAATGCATATATTGAAAAGCATACTAAGCATTTAAGTGACCCAACAATAAATATGCAGACAATAAAAGCTAATGAGGAAATCGTAGGTAGTATAGCAAAATTTGTTATGGAAAATGAAGCCGAAATTACTTATTGGATCGACAGAAAATTTTGGGGACAGGGAATTGCCACAACTGCACTCAAAGAATTTTTGAAAAATGAACAAATCAGACCAATTTATGGTCGTGTTGCATTTGACAATTATGGCTCTCAAAGAGTTTTAGAAAAGTGTGGTTTTGTGAAAATCGGAAAGGAAAAAGGATTTGCTAATGCCCGACAATCGGAAATTGAAGAATATATTTATAAACTTTTAAATTGAAAGCAGAGAAATATCGAAGATTAAAATTTAAATGATCCAGGTATGAAATTGAGACTTTTGCTACTATTAATAATAGTTGTTTCATGTAAGAATAACCAACGAAAAGGCGCATCGATAAAGGCTGATACCTTAAGAACCATTCAAAACGTAAATCAAGTAGCAAACAAAACAAAACCGGAATCAGTAAAACCCATTTCTAAAACATACTCTAATAAACGTTTCAAGGATGTGACTGTGGAAAGGATTGGTGAAAATAAATTCCGAATACGTGGACAGGGGAAAATCTTTGAGGCAAGTTTTAATTGGATTGTAGAAGATGGCCATGACGAGTTATATAAAGGTTTTCAAACTACTGAGGCCGGAGCGCCGGAGTGGGGCAAATTTGAATTTACAATTGATGCTAAAAAGAAACGTGAGAATTCAACATTAATTCTCATTTTATTTGAATCTAGCGCAAGAAATGGCAGCCGTCAATATGAATTACCCATTGCTCTCAACTAATTATCAAATCCCTTAAACAATTGGAAGCCATCAAAAGTATTTGCAAAAACAGAGTGGGACAATGTAACATCACCCTCGTCACAATATGAACATTTAAGTTGACATTTACAATGACAAGAAATTTAACTATTGCAAGCCGACTTCGGGAAGTGTTGCTCAATGGACACTGGATTGCTAACACGAATTACAAAGAACAATTATTAAACTTAAATTGGCAGCAGGCAACTCAAAAAGTTGATAACTTAAATACCATTGCAGCTTTGACCTATCATATAAATTATTATCTAGCAGGATTATTGAACGCTTTTGAAAACGGAAAACTTGAAATCAGCGACAAATATAGTTTCGACCTTCCTCAAATACAGTCAGAAGCAAATTGGAATAAATTAGTAACAGACTTTTTAAACAATTCTGAAGTTTGCACATATAGTAAAACAAATGGAGGACGGCATCTTTGATCAACCGTTTGTGGACGAGAAATATGGGAGTTATTTAAGAAATATTGAAGGTGTTATCGAACACAGCTATTATCATTTAGGGCAAATTTCTTTGATTCGAAAAATACTTATGCTAAACCAATAGTAAGCGTTTTTGGGGATCATCGACAACAATTTTTCTTGATGGTAACAACTAAATAATCACAAGCCGCATGACAACAAGCAAACAGCCAGTCACTACAATGGGTTCAGCATTGGAGCCGACAATAATTAAGAATATTCCCTCAACTTTATGGTATGAACCACTCAAACAATCACGATGAGCGTATTGCAAAAATTACATTTGCCTCTGTATATCCACATTACCTTACAAAAGTGGAAAAGAAAGGTAGAACAAAAGATGAATTGCATCAGGTAATTGAGTGGCTTACAGGCTTCGACGATAAGAAACTTCAGACCCAGATTGATAAAAAAGTAACTTTTGAAACTTTATTTCAGCATGCAACATTAAACCCAAATTCACATCTTATCACTGGTGTAATTTGTGGTTACCGTGTGGAGGAAATAGAAAATCATTTGACACAAAAAGTTAGGTACTTAGACAAGTTGGTGGACGAGTTGGCGAAAGGCAGAAAAATGGAAAAGATTTTACGGCGTTCGTAGTGAGTAATAATTCAATTGCTATTGATATAAAATGAAAACTTATTCTATCAAACGGAGTATTTTAACAATCGCTGTAATCATCAATACGGTTATTTTTATCTTACTCTCCCTATTGCATTTTTATTGGGCCTTTGGTGGAGTAAATTGGCTTCACGAAGTTTTACCTACAAGTTCTAACGGCGTAAATAGAATGAATCCAGGTATGGCAGCAACTTTAATTGTTGCTTTTGGCTTACTGTTGCTCTCCATAATAACAGCTGGTAATTTCGGTTTGTTTAACAGGTATTTTAAAAGGAAGTATTTCAGTTATGGCGCTTTGCTAATAGCAATCATATTTTTTTTAAGAGCACTTGGAGATTTTAAATTTATTGGTTTCTTTAAGACAATAAAATCAACAAAGTTTGCAATAAATGACACCCAAATTTTTTCTCCATTGTGCTTGTTTGTTTCATTACTAAGCATGGTAATTTTTTTATTTTCGAGAAATATTAAATATTAGTAAGAGCTATTATAAATTATTTTATGAGATTAAAAAAATTTCTCATTACATTAATTTGTTACACTTTTATTGGTGGCTTGTAACAACCCCCACACTGGCGCAGATATGCAGCATGGCTTTGTTCGGTTGGGTATCTGTGCTTTGAACTGACTTGAAAAAAATTAAATTGTTTACATCATAATTTCAAAAAAGGAATATATCTGCACATCTTAATCGGCACAAATAACCTAACACCAGTATACCTTTGCTGCATATCTGCGCCAGTGAAAAAACAATTAATAATTAAAAATAATTACATTTAGCAAGGCGGATGGCATTAATTTAATGCAACATTTTTTTATTTTTAAATTGTCTATGCCTAAATGAGGGTTATGAAAAATTTTATTGTTGCAATTTGCATTGGAGCTATTATTATATTTTTTGAAAGTTGCAAAAACGATATACCCAAAAGCGATATTAATAACTCTTCCATTATAAGTACCTGGGAATTAAGACGAACGCAAGGAGGGATGAGCCCAGTAAAAGATTATCCTCCCGGAAATGGAACCATCTTAAAATTTTCAGACTCATCATATGAGCGGTATGAAAATGGAAGCTTAATTAAAAGTGGGTACTATAAACTAATCAGGGATACCTCTGTTGGAATGGAAGTAGGTTTAGTGATCCCTTCCGGGCAATTCACCAATAAAATAGTTTATGACAGTGATTCTGCATCCCGCAAAACTTTCATTGAAGTGTCAATTAATAAACTGACTTTTCTTTCGGGATTTTTCCCAAGTGATGGCGGGTCTGATGTTTCATATGAAAGAATTATAAAAAAACACTGAGTTGATACAAATACAAAAGACTTTGGAAATAAATTACAATCTTGACACCACCCCTACTACTGACCAAATAATTGAACTGTATGAAAATGCAGGGCTACCCAGGCCCACAACTGACAGAGAAAGAATTCAAAAAATGTTCGAAAACTCAAACCTCATAGTTACTGCTTGGCACGGAAGTTTATTAGTTGGGGTTTCGCGTTGTATTACTGATTGGGTTTGGAGTTGTTATCTTGCTGATTTAGCAGTTAGAAGCGAATACAAAAAATCCGGGATTGGAAAAAAACTCATAGAAGTTACAAGAGAAAAACTAGGAGAACAATCAATGATCCTGTTGTTATCTGTTCCCACAGCGATGGAATATTATCCCAAAGTGGGTTTTTCAAAAGAAGACCGAAGTTTCATGATCCCCAGAATAAAGTAATTTTAAAACTTTCACATAATATATTTCATTTGCAAAAGAGCCAGAACGTTGGGAGAAAAGTCTGGTAACAATACTCATGCTAAGCATTGAAACATTCAAACAAATTGCACTTTCATTTGAAGGAACAGAAGCAAA
>JBBJOK010000028.1:13971-17956 GCA_037721545.1 Chitinophagaceae bacterium | reverse complement strand
ATAACGTTATGAAAAAAATTATTGCATTATCATTTGCCGCCACATTATTGCTGGCAGCCTGTAACAACGCTGAAACTGATAAAACAACTGTAGATTCAACTCAAAACACCACCACCACCACCACTACTACCACCTATACTCCTGTGGATGGCGATGTGATTTATAGAGAAAATAAAGTGATGGTAATGCGAAACGGGGCGTGGGTTGAATCGGATGCTGATGTAAAATTGGATAATGGGGTGACAGTTTACAGAAATGGAAGAGCAGAAAGAGGTGATTATGAAGTTGAGCTAAGAGATGGGGAAGTAGTAAACAGGACTGGTGATTTTTATGACAGGTCTGGAAATGCTATTTCAAATGCCTGGGAAGTGACAAAAGAAGGGGCAAGTGATGCTGGAAGAGCTGTAAAGAAAGGAGTTTTAAAAGTTGGGGATAAGATTGAGGGAGTGCTGGACGGGGATAAAAAAGGTAAGAACAAAGATAGGTAAGTTAATAAGGTAAGAAAAACTACAATCCTGTTTGCCTTGCGGCAAATGGGATTTTTTTTGCAAATAACCGACCCCATTAAGACTCCATTGACCTATGATTTATCTTGAGGGGAGTACAGCGATACTTTTATTATTTGAACATACTAAGGATAGCGTGGAAGTGAGAGCAGGCAGAATTCGTGACTAAACCTTTACTTTAAAAGTTTTGATGAAACAAAATCACAGATTATGATTTCGGTTTTATGACTGAGATAAGCTACCACATATTTTTTCTTATAAGTCATGCACCGATATTTCAAGTTTTTCCATTTATTAAAACTGCAAGGTTTGTGTTCTATTCTATTGTCTGATAACTTGTCGAAGAATTAAAAAGCTTGATTCACAAATTTTTTGCTGTTTGCGGTAGTCCTTTATTTTCAATAAACCAGGCTACTTCTGCCACTGCTGTAGCTGCAGGCTCAAGAATAGTTACTTTCCTTTTACCCATTTATCGATGAGTTTGTAAGCATGTTTTATGCCTGCCGCGAGGGAAAGTTTTTTTGCAGGTGCTGTTTTTTGTGCAGCTAATAATTGCAGATTATCAAAGCTGACTGTTCTATTACTACAAATTCTTTTTATCTATTGTAAGCGTTTCCATAAGATTTTTTCTTATTTCAAATTTAGGAAATTAATAGTTATAAACTATTTAATAGGTTTGATTGTGGAGAAGGTCCGTAGCTACAAACTACGGATAGGGATACTTTTATTATTTGAGGATACTAGGGATAGCTGGGGGGAAGACCTGCAAATATATAATATGGTTGCTGGCGCAAGCGTCCACTTGTGCAATGATTGGTACAACAAATAATAAGATTTAGAATTATGGCTGTTTTATGATATTGAAAAATTAAATAGATCGTGATGTTTGGTTTTAAAATGTTTGAAGTGCTGTTATAAAGCACAAGCGGACGCTTGCGCCAGCTAACTTTTTTTAATTATGAAAGATGGAAGGAGGGAACCTTGTTCCAATATGGGGGGCTCCCTCACCTGTGGATATCAATGAGCCTGCATAATTACCGGTTTCTTTTTCACCTTCCTTTTTTATCTTGTGCCACTTTATGAGAATATTTCTACTGACATGTTGCTTACTGTTCGCTATATATGCTGGTGCCCAACTTGGTAAAGGTGGTATAAGCCAGGCTCAGCTGAGCATTAAAAAAGCAACAGGAAAAATTATTATTGACGGAATCCTTGACGAGCCAGACTGGCAATCAGCATCTGTAGCCGGTAATTTTAAACAGAATTTCCCCTACGATACTTCTTATGCTGCAAAACAAACCGAGGCAAGAGTAACTTTCGATGATCAGTTTCTTTATATAAGCGGTGTCTGCTATCAGCCCAAAAAATATATTGTTCAAAGCCTTCGGAGGGATTATCCAAATTCAAGTTCTGACATATTTTTTGTTCTGATTGATCCTTTTCAGGACAAGTTGAATGGTTTCTATTTTGCTGTTACACCTTACGGTGTTCAAAAAGAAGGACTGCTTTATACCGGGTCTGGAGGCAGTGATAATAATTTTGACTGGGATAATAAATGGTATAGCGAAGCTACAAGACATGATGACAAATTTATTGTTGAACTGGCTATTCCCTTTAAAACACTTCGCTATAAACTTGCTAGCAGCAATATTAATGAATGGAATATTAATTTTTGCCGTAATAATCTTGTCTTCAATGAACGCAGTAGCTGGGCTCCCATTCCTAATAGTTTTAGAATGATCGACCTGACTTTAGCGGCAAAATGATTTGGGATACAGCGCCACCTTCTCCGGGAAAAAATTTTTCAGTTATTCCTTTTTTATTGAGTGGCAGAAGTAAAGATTTTATAAAAAAACACCTGTAAACAATAATATTGAAGGCGGTTTCGATGCAAAGATTGGCATTACCCCTTCTTTAAACCTTGATCTGACCGTTAACCCTGATTTTGCCCAGGTAGAAGTTGATCAGCAAGTAACAAATCTCAGCCGCTTTGAATTATTTTTCCCGGAAAAACGCCAGTTCTTCCTGGAAAACAGTGATCTCTTTGGCAGCTTTGGATTCAAAAATATCAATCCCTTTTTCTCCCGACGTATCGGTATAGGAAAAAATGTAAACGATGGAGAGAATGTGAGAGTTCCCATTATTGCGGGAGCAAGGCTCAGCGGCCGTATTAACAAAGATTGGCGAATAGGATTTTTAAATATGCAAACTAATAAAAGCGCTGAATTCGGCTTGCCATCAACAAATTTTTCTGTAGCGGCCATTCAAAGAAGAGTGGGTGTAAGAAATAACCTGGGCATGATCCTGGTAAATAAGGAAGAGTTCAATAATAAAGGTAGCAATAGCCGGTTTAATCGCATCGCTGGCATTGACTTTAACTTAGCAGGCATAAATGGTAGAACAAACGGAAAAATTTTTATCCATAAAAATATAACGCCGCAAATACACAAAGGTCAGTATGCAATGGGAAGCAATCTTGAATACAACAAACAAAAATTGAACTTTAATATAAGTATTGAAAATGTCGGGATCAATTACAAAGCAGATGCAGGATTCACACCCAGAAAAGGATATTTGCGTTCCGGGGGAAATGAAAATTTTGTGTTTTTTCCAAAAGGCAAATTAAGTAACCTTATCAATCATTTTAGTATCGGGCCTGATTATGACATTTATTATGGCAAAAACGAAAAGCGAGTTACTGATTTGGACGCCGGATTATTTTTTCGAATCGATTTTCAGAATTCTGCCCAAATAAATGGTGCCCTGCTTCGCTGGGATTATACCTATTTATCTAAGGCTTTTGACCCCACTAACCAGGGCGGAACCAGGCTGGCTGCCGGCAGCAATTACACATATTTCAGCAACAGGCTTAACTTCATAAGTAATGCACGAAAAAAATTCTTTTTTTCCCTTAATTCAAAATTTGGAAAATATTTCAATGGTAATCTGGTTCAGCTCCAAACTTCCTGGAGTGCAAGACTGAACACTTTTGGCATTGTTAGCCTTGTTGTTAATTATACAACGATAAATCTGCCCGATCCTTACAGTGATGCTGACCTTTGGCTGATTGGACCAAAAGCTGAACTCTCTTTCAGTAAAAGTTTATTTTTTAATGCCTTCCTGCAATATAATAATCAATCTAATAATTTTAATATAAATGCCAGGCTTCAGTGGAGGTTTAAACCTGTCAGTGATTTCTTTATTGTTTATACGGATAATTATTTTGCATCCGAGGATCCTCAAACCATTGTGAACAACCGTCATGTTACCAGCTTTATGCCAAAGAACCGGGCTATTGTAGCCAAGCTTACTTATTGGTTTAATTTGTAGCAACGGGAGTTTATGATCTTGTAAAAAATCCTGTTCATTATGACATAGATCTGTAAAATTTCCTAGCCGTTGTTGGTCTTGTGACCAACAACAAAGCTCAGCCTTATTAAAGTATGCAAACAGCATTCATTCTTTGTAATGAGTTAGCA
>JBBJOK010000028.1:5652-13871 GCA_037721545.1 Chitinophagaceae bacterium | reverse complement strand
ATTCAAATTCATCAATGCCTGTTTCATAAAAATTTGCTGAAGAATATTTATAATCCTCTAGCCGTTGTTGGTCTTGTGACCAACAACAAAGCTGAGCCTTAATAAAGTATTGCAAACAGCATTCATTCTTTGTAATGAGTTAGCAATTCAAATTCATCAATGCCTGTTTCATAAAAATTTGCTGAAGAATATTTATAATCTTCGGGATATTGCACAAGATTCCATGGATGACTTACTGGATTGTTATGGATGTAATTTAATTTTTGAATAAATACTTCTTCTGTCCAGATATCAATACTTAAAGGATTTCTTTTCCAGAATTGATATTGCCTGTCTTTTGCGTCAACAAAAAAATCCTTCAGCATTTTATTACTTGTATCGAACAACTTAAACTTCATTTGCTGCGCTGTATATTTTTGAAACCGCAATTGTATTTTATCTGCTTTGTATCCGTCCTGTATCTGCCATATTAAATGAAGATGGTTTGGCATAACTACAAAAGCGTTTACTGTAATGCTGCCTTCTTTTTTTAAAAACAATAAACTATCAATAATGATCTGCTTGTATGCATCCTCTTTTAATAAATGCTTCCACTCAAATATGGTTGAAGTGAAAAATTGAGTATGATGCTCAAAATTTATTGAAGACATAACTGAAAATACAAAACTTATGGGATGACTTTGCTGTTGCCTAGCTTCGGTTGTTAGTCACAAGACCGACAACGGCTAGGCTTGGGAAGACTAACGATGAGTGCAATAATTAGCAGTTGAATTGTTTGATGGTGATATTGTTTTCCGCTTAGATCTTCTCCCTCGATCTTCGCCGATGTTATGTGTTTTCACCAACATCGTATATTATTTTATGGACGGTATAAAAATTACAAACTTATGGGATGATTTTATTATGCCTGGCTTCGGTTGTTGGTCACAAGACCAAACAACGGCTAGGCTTGGGAAGACCAACGATGGCGGGAAAAAAATGCTAAGGATACCTTGTGTTAGGGAACACCAACAATGGCGGAGACCAACGATGGCGGATGACCAACGATGGCGGGGAACACCAACGAGGGCGGGAAGGCAAATGGGTTTATAATTTTAGGAACATCCGGTGGTTAGGATTGCTAAGTTCTTCTGTGAATGTAAAGCTGTAACTGCCGTTAATTATAAAGCCGTTCTTTTTATAAAAATTTATTGCCCGATGATTATCTTTCCAGGTGTATAACCATATGCCAGCCTGACCATTTGTTTTTGCAAGTTGAACATTAAAATTAAAAAGCCGCTCACCTAATTTAAGATCATAAAATCTTTTCGCAGCCGTGTCCCGCCACACACAAGGCTAATAGTGGAGACACGGCAGAGGAGTGGCTGTCAAATTTGCATTGTGATTATTCATTTTTTTATCATTAAAAATTTTATTATATCAGGCACAGTCTTGAAAAACCTTATTCATGTCGCCCCCAAAAGAATTAACAATCTCATATGTTAGCTCGGCATGGTCGTTAAAGCCATAGTTGGTCGTTATCAGCAGATCAAAAAGGTTATCGATATAAACAGTATTTGTTTTTAAGTCATTAATAAATGACTCAATAGCCGTTATTGAAACACTATCTAAATAGTTTAAATTCAATGTAGCATTATCTCCATTTGATGTATCCTTATAAAAAAGTGTATTCGATGCTGAAGTTCCTACGCCAGAACCTTTAGCGAAAATCTGGTGAATTAAACCGTTTCGAATGAAATACAGAAATGAACCTTTACACCTATCTTTCTTTGGGAAATAGTCCGAAGCAATGAAGTCTTTGAAATTTTGAGGATTTCGTTTATCAAAACGCCGTGCTGTTGCAACTGTATATAAAAGACCATAATAATCAATTACAGAAAATAAAAACTGAGCATAAGGAATGTGAAGATTATTTTTGTTTGCTCTCAATGCAATCAATGTTGATGAGATTGTTGGTTGATATTGATCAATATATTGATTCAATATCTTGCTTTGTTTATCTGTATCCATAATTTTCTAAATTAAAATTTAGCTATTTTTCAATATTGCTAATCATGATTACTTCAGCAAGTAATAAGTCTATTGGTGCAATAAATTCAACTTGATTTTCTGTAGGTAAGACTTCTGTTTTTTTAATAGGAGTATGTAGAAATAAATTAGAAATATTTCTAAGGGAATTTTCTAAATGCTGCATAGCCTCTTTAAAGCTACCTTTTTTTGCATAATTGTTTGCAACTTCAGCAAACGATTTCTGACCAAAGATCGGGGCAATATGGTCTATAAGAGTTCTTAGTAGATTTCCAACCGCATACGTACAATCGAGATTGTAACAAATATTTATTTCTTCACAAATTCTAATTAACTTTTTAAAGTCATATTTTTCGTTTTTTAATTTCTTAAACTGTTCAATTCTCTCCATATTTATGTAATGTTTTTTTAGCTTTAAAATATTGTCTTCATAATCCGGTATCTTCTTCCAACCATAATCATTTTTTAAATACTGTTTTGTAAGGTCTGCACCTTTTTGCCCAAGAGAAGCACTGTGAACTGCATATCGTCCAGTCAATCGACTAAATATCATGTGTTCTCTTACATCTTCTGTATTTAAAAAATCATTTAACGTATCCCAAGAATCATTAAATGAAAATATCTTTAAAACTTTTAATCCATTAAGTATTATTTTTTCTCCATTGATAAAGACAGCTTCTTTGCCAAGTTCATATGCTTCTACAAGTTTATTTAAATCGTCTTCCGGTGTTTTCAGTAGTGTAAAAGTGTCATTGCTATTTTCTACATAAATGTTATAATAAATCATGTAAGAAGTATTGTTTGAGTTAATATTTGCTTTGTACAATTCGAATCTAATCAATTGTGCAAAGACGTCCAAGTTAACTGCCAAAAAATAAAAGCGACACTGATAACTTGTGTAAGTTATAATTTAGAAATGTATTTTAAATAACGAATATTAGCTTGATTGAAAGGTAATATATGGCTTAATTGCAATGTCATGGCTCTATCAATAAAATCTTCAAGTTGTAAGATTAGATTTTGAGTTAGCTGAATGTCTGCGCAAATTATCTTCTTGTAAACCTTATTTTGGAACATCGAAAATTTATGAAAATGGTTTTGCAGAATATCGATAATATATATTTTTTCTTCTTGAGCTTTTATAAAATCTTTTACTTGGGATTTCCAGTTAAAAGATGAATTTAAAAGCTGCTCTCTTGATATATATATGTTTCTTTCAATTTCCGGCTTTTCTATACTTGAGCTTTTAATAGAAGTAATTTTTAAAAATGCTTCGTGATTTACAAAGTTTCTTAAATCTTGTACAAATTGGTGAGTTGCATTGTTTTTAAAATTTGTTATTTTGTCTAATTCAAATTGATTTAAAGAATTGGGATTTGCAGATAAATATTGTGACTGCTTTTTTCTTGAAAAATTTACCATCCAGTAAATACTACTTAAATAATTTGATAAAAGTCTAATTATTTCTCTTTGTAATTTCCATCGAATATTTGGTTTTGATTGCCAAATTATGTTGTCATAGCTAGGATCATTATGATGGTCAAATGCTTTAAGAAGTTCGTAGAAATTTGTTCGAAGTATTGAATAATGAGTTCGGTTTTCTTTTAAGAAAATGTAAAATAAAAATTCTTCAGTTTTTCTAAATATTTCAAAGTCATTCAAATATTTATGTATTAGTGCTATTCTTTCCATTTAAAAATCTTTGGAACAAGGGCAATATTTTATATAGCCGGGTTTATAAAAGTTTATGAAGTCCATTACTGCATCAATAGTTGCTTCAAACTTAAATGTAAGCTCCTTCTTAAATAGATATGCATAAGGTGTATTTGTTCCTTTCTCTGGCTTCAAATGAACGATGTTATCTCTGATCCCTTTTAAATTAATTATGTGTTGATACTTTAATTTGTGTGAGTGACTAAAATCTTTTTTGAATATTCCTTTTAATATGGGTCCCATCTTCTCTTTAAAGGGTAATAACATTATTTGATTTTTATTGTAAATCTCAGTTTTCCTATCACTTTTTACGATATACTCATATTCTTCTGGAATGTTATAGTTTATAAAAGCTTCAATTGCAGTAAAAAGCAAGATGATAAATCCATTAACTGAACCATAAAAGGCATACAAATCATTTAGATAATTTTCATCCATTTTCACACCTTTAAAATGATTAAGTAATGTTTTTCTACGATCAGTAATCGCTTTAAAGTGGCTATATGCACTATCAAAATAAATCAGTATGGGATTAGGTTCAGGTATATATACCAACCTTCCACTATCGTTGAATGGGAAACACATTATAGCCTTATTGTCCTCGGTTATTGAAATAGCATTGAAGTTCTTGGGGATTTCGTTCACTTTTAAAGGCGTAGAAGTGCTAATACCTTTACCGCCCAAAAGTTCAAGAGTATTATCTGGCATATCAACTTCAAATAAACACTTCTTTTGTATATGTTTTTTCATTAATTAATTTATTTATTAATTAATAAGATAGAATAATTTTTGTAAATAGCTTTCATCTGATGAGTTTTTTGATTTCGTTCACAGGCTGGCGGATAGAAGTGAAAAGCCCGGTGAAGGTTTTGTGCGTTGGCTTTGTACCGGACTTGAAACGTATAGCCGCAACAAATGCTGAGCAATGTATAAATGTTCACAGCCCCAAAGCCCCTCTAAATCTCCCCGAGGGGGAGACTTCGCCTACTCACATTTGCCGTTCTTTTCAAAACGAAAAAACCCATCTCTTTTCAAGATGGGCTTGTGTTTTATTTCTTACTCCCTTTTCGGGGTTGAGGGCTATTAATACCTGTAATGCTCAGGCTTAAACGGACCAACTTTATTTATTCCTAGATAAGATGATTGCTCTTCGGTTAATTCATCTAACTCTACGCTTATTTTTTTAAGGTGAAGCCTTGCTACTTTTTCATCTAAAATTTTTGGAAGTACATAAACCTTGTTCTCATACTTGTCAGTATTTGTCCACAACTCTAGCTGGGCAAGTGTTTGGTTGGTGAATGAATTGCTCATTACAAAACTTGGGTGGCCTGTTGCGCAACCAAGGTTTACCAAACGTCCTTCTGCCAACACGATTACATCTTTACCATCTATGGTGTACATATCAACCTGCGGCTTGATGGTATTTTTTGTGTTGCCATAATTGTTATTAAGCCATGCCATATCAATTTCAATATCAAAGTGGCCGATGTTACAAACGATGGCTTTATCCTTCATGGCACGGAAATGTTTTTCTGTGATAAGGTCGCGGCAACCAGAAGCGGTAACAATAATGTCGGCTTCTTTAACGGCATCAATCATTTTCTTAACTTCAAAACCATCCATAGCAGCCTGCAATGCGCAGATAGGATCGATCTCGGTAACGATAACCCTGCAGCCTGCACCTTGTAATGAAGCAGCAGAGCCTTTACCTACATCACCATAACTACCTACAACTGCAACTTTACCAGCCATCATAATATCAGTGGCACGGCGGATAGCATCTACCAAACTTTCTTTACAGCCATACTTGTTATCAAATTTACTTTTGGTAACAGAATCGTTAACATTAAAAGCGGGCATAGGCAAGGTGCCTTTTTCCATACGCTCGTACAAACGGTGAACGCCTGTTGTTGTTTCTTCGCTCAAACCTTTAATGTGTTGTATAAGTTCAGGATATTTATCAAAAACGATGTTGGTAAGATCACCACCATCATCCAATATCATATTTAAAGGACGGTCGGGGCTGCCGAAGAATAATGTCTGCTCAATGCACCAATCAGCTTCTTCAAGCGTTTCGCCTTTCCAGGCAAAAACAGGAATACCTGCAGCGGCGATAGCAGCAGCAGCATGATCTTGCGTTGAGAAAATATTACATGAGCTCCAGGTAACTTCTGCACCCAGGGCTATTAATGTTTCAATAAGTACTGCAGTCTGGATGGTCATGTGAAGACAACCTGCAATGCGTGCACCTGCAAGTGGTTTTGATTGTCCGTATTCTTCACGAAGAGACATTAGTCCGGGCATCTCTGCTTCGGCTAATCTAATTTCTTTACGGCCCCATTCGGCGAGGCTGATGTCTGCGACTTTGTACTTAAGGTTGAAGTCGATTTGGTTTTTTGTGATTGTTGTTGACATTTGAGTTATACGTTTTAAGTTTTACGTTATAAGTTGAATGCAAATATAAGTTGCCTAGTAGAATATTCTAATAGTTTGTATAACTTTGGTAGAATATCCTTTTTATCTATTTAAAAAAGAATAAACATTCACTTTGATATGAGTAAGTCAACTTTAAAAGAAGAAACAACTATTGCGGAATTTGCATTGGATAGTAAAGACATTGCAATATTAAGTCTGCTGCAAAAAAATGCCCGCATAACTGTGAAAGAAATCTCTGATAAAATGCATTTGAGTACTACGCCTGTGCATGAACGCATAAAACGCATGGAAGCTTCAGGGGTGATAAAGCAATATGCAACATTGGTGGATCATACTAAAGTTGGTAAAAGTTTGATGGTGATATGTTATGTCTCATTAAAACAACACAGCAAAAATGCCGGTGGTAAATTTATTAAAACCATAAATGAATTAAATGAAGTGATTGAGTGTTACAGCATCAGCGGTGAGTTTGATTTTATGCTTAAGGTTGTATGTGCAGATATGAATGCTTATTATGATTTTCATGTGAATAAATTAAGTTCGATTGAAAATATTGGTAATGTGCAGAGTGTGTTTGTAATGGGGAGGATTAAGGAGATTCATGAACTTGGCCTCACCCTCTAACTCCCTCTCCTATAAAGAGGGAGCAGCACTTCATCAATTAATCAGTATCGGCTCTTCCCCTTCAGCTTTACTTATATATTCAGCAAGTACGTGACTGTCTAATTCTATTTGCTGATTTATTTGGTAGAAACAATGTTTGGATATGTACTACTGCACTGCCTCCTCTTTTTGGGAGAGGAGGAAACTCCCTCTCCCATAGAGAGGGAGCGGTGCTTCATCTAAGAAAAAGCAGCAGTGCTTCCACATCAGCTTTTATATTTCTACCCAACAAGCTGCCTCGCTTAATTATGTTCTTAGAAAAATTTGGTAGAGATGATGTTTAGATATGAACTTCTGCACTGCCTCCTCTCTTTGGGAGAGGAGGAAAGGAGGTGAGGCAATTGGGCATGTGCAGAGTGTGTTTGTAATGGGGAGAATTAAGGAAACGCATCAAGTGATACATGTTTGATGTAGAGTATCGCAAAGAGCGCTAAGGCTACGCAAAGTCCGGTAAGAATAAACTGTATTACTTTGTGCGCTTTGCATTTACATTGCGAACTTTGCGATACTTTTTTGCTTATGATTTAATTTAATTGAACAAAGATGTAATTTAGAATAATAATAAAACCCCTTCTTATGAGAATTCTTTATGCAGCAATAGTACTTGGTTTATGTGCCATCATCGCTTTTTGGATTGCAGGAAATGCATTCAAATACAAATCAAAATCAATCGAGACCATTGTTGTTACAGGGCTTGCGGAGAAAGATTTTGTGAGTGACCTAATTGTATGGAATGGTTCTTATTCCCGCAAAGCCATGGATCTTAAAAGTGCTTATGCCGCTGTAAAAGTTGATGAAAGCGCTATCAGGCAATACTTAAAAGGGAAAGGAATTGCTGATAATGAAATGGTTTTTTCTTCCGTAGTCATTAATAAAGAGTTCGATACCAGGACTGACGAGAATGGAAGACAACTAGGGCAACAATTCAGCGGTTACAACCTTATGCAAACTGTAAAAGTAGAATCAAAAAATGTTGACAAGATTGATAAGATAGCAAGAGAGGTTACTGAATTAATTGAAAGCGGAATAGAATTTAATAGCCAGCCGCCACTTTTTTACAATACAAAATTAGCGGATGTAAAAATGGATCTGTTGTCAAGGGCAAGTGCTGATGCAAAATTAAGAGCCGAAGCCATTGCAAAGAACTCCGGAAGCTCACTCGGCAAATTAAAAAAGGCAAGCATGGGTGTTTTTCAAATAACAGGTAAAAATAGTAATGAAGATTATAGTTATGGAGGTTCTTTTAATACTTCCAGCAGGAATAAGACGGGGAGTATTACGATTAGGATGGAGTTTGCGGCGGAGTAAAAGCCTCACCCACCATCTCCCTCTCCCATAGAGAGGGAGCGGTACTGCATCAATTAATTTTACTTCATTTC
>JBBJOK010000028.1:0-5552 GCA_037721545.1 Chitinophagaceae bacterium | reverse complement strand
CTCCCTCTCCCATAGAGAGGGAGCGGTACTGCATCAATTAATTTTACTTCATTTCTTCCACATCATCTTAAGGATATCTATTCAACAGGGGCACGGCTTAATTATATTCGCTGATGAATTTGGAAGAGACAATCTAAGGCTTTGTACAACTGTTCTGCCTCCTCTCTATTGGAGAGGAGGATAGGTGGTGAGGCTTTTCTGCATCACATAATCATTCATAAAATATCCTTTGCCAATTGGGATATCAACTTCCTTTATGATTTTAAAGCCGATTTTTTTGTAGAAATCAACAGCTTTGTTTTGTCGGTTTACATTTAATTCAACAACATTTACTCCACTTGCCTTTTCAATAATATAATCCATCATTAATTTCCCAATTCCTTTTTTATGTTGATCTGGCAGAACATATATTTTTTCTATGCGGACTTTATCAGGAAGGACCTTATAACAAGCAAATCCTTTGGCTACGTCATCTTCATATGGGATAATAAATTGGTGCCCTGTATCAATTAATTTCGTTAGGGCCGGAATATTATGCATTCTATCCAGCATATAATTCAGCTGCTCTTTGGATAACATATCTTTATAAGCAACATTCCAGATTGTAACTACAAGTTGTTGGATAAGAGGAAGATCAGTTTTAGAAGCAGTTCTTAACTCAATCATTATTTTACGATGATCTTAATATTGGGCGCAAAAAATTTACGGTTGAGTTTATCATTTACTATAATATCAAAAAAGAAAAGTTCTTCGCCCTTTTGAAGCCCACCGCTAATATTTTCTTTCCATACTTTAGGAAGGGGAGTAGCCCTAAAAAGGTCAGCCGTATTAGTGTAAACAATTTCCTTTCTGCCGGTTTGTTCATTCTCGATCACACTTTTTTTTCTATATAAAAATTGGTAAGAGCTGATGGTGTAAACATTATTCTTATCATCCGTAATTCTTAATGGAAGATTTACTAATTGATTAGCCTCTTCCACCACAACAGCTACTTCTTTTTCATTTCGTCCTAAAAAAGTTTTTACAACCGGAGGTTTAAATTTTGTAACCGGTGTTATGGTTCCATTCTTTACCGGTTTTTTTATAGTTTGTGCAAATGTGGTATTACTACAAATGAATGCGAACAATACAAAACAAATAAATTTTCTCAGGATCATAATTTTATAATTACTTAAAATTACAATGTAAACTAAACATTCAAAGTATTTATGAAACGGTTGCCTGTTAAAGAGTTGATAAACTCTCCTCGATGATCTTTATCTTGGTTTCCGCATCCGCTTTCTTTTTTCTTTCCAGGTCTATTACTTCATCCTTTGCATTTTTTACAAACCGTTCATTCGATAATTTCTTTTCAACAGAAATAAGAAATCCTTTAAGATGTTCAAGGTCTTTTTCCAATTGATCTTTTTGAACAATAGTGTTTATGGCCTTACCTGTTTCAATATAAAATTTGTCTTTATTTACAATAATAGCTAAGCTGTTATCGATTGAATCATTAGTATATGATATGGATGCTGCATTAACCTGTTTCGATAAAATGTACTCTAAATCCTCATAATTACTTTCATGCCTGGTTTGAATATGCAACTTGATTTTTTCTTTAGGTTTTATTTGATTTTTATTTCTCACATCACGTATAGCTGTGATTACTTCTTTAAGGATATTGCCTTGTTGTAATATTTTGTTATTGGGTTTTTCGCTTTTCTCAAATTGTTTGATGGTGAGATCTTCTGTTTGCTCTCTTAATAAATGATACACTTCTTCTGTAATAAAGGGCATAAAGGGATGAAGCAATTGCATCAGTTGTTCAAAAAAGTATACCGTTTTATTATAGATGTGTTCATCTATCGGCTGTTCAAAACCTGGTTTTACCCACTCCAAATACCAACTGCAGAAATCATCCCATATTAAAGAATAAATTGTTTTTAAAGCTTCGCTTAATTTAAATTGTTTGTATAAAATGTCCACTTCAATCTGCACTTTGCTTAACCTGCCTTCAAACCATTCAGTAGCAAAATTTTCTTCAGTTAATGATCCCGGAAGCACCATTGGCATCATACCCAACTCAGGGTTAAAATTCATTTGAGCTATCAGTATAGCTTCTGTTGTATGATTTTCTGATTGCCTTCCCTGCCACAGCTTAATTAATTTTAATGCATTCCACAATTTGTTATTAAAATTTCTTCCCTGCTCAAGACTAGCTTCATCAAATAAAAGATCATTGCCTGCAGGGGAGGAGATCATAATTCCAAAACGCACAGCATCGGCCCCGTATTTATCTATCAACTCCAGCAGGTCGGGAGAGTTGCCGAGTTGCTTACTCATTTTTCTGCCTTGTTTATCCCGAACCATTCCGGTAAAATAAACATCGCTGAAAGGTTTTTCTTTTTTGTATTCCATGCCGGCCATTATCATTCTTGCCACCCAGAAAAATATTATATCCTGCCCGGTTACTAAAACAGATGTAGGATAATAATAATTGATATCATCATTATCAGGCTTGCTGATTCCTTTAAAAACTTCCATCGGCCAGAGCCAGGAGGAGAACCAGGTATCGAGAACGTCTTCATCCTGCTTTAATTGAACATTGTTTGTTGAATATTGATTGTTGAATATTTTCTTAGCCTTTTCTTCATTTTCTGCAACCACAAACCTTCCTTCTTCATCATACCAGGCAGGTATTTGTTGCCCCCACCAAAGCTGGCGGCTGATGCACCAATCTTTTACATTTTCTAACCAATATTTATAAGTTGCCAGAAATTTTTCTCCGGGATGAATATTTATGTCCCCATCAATTACGGCTTGTAATGCAGGCAAGCCTAGCTCTTTCATCTTTACAAACCATTGTGTTGATATTTTTGGCTCCGCTACTGAATTGGTACGTTGGCTAAATCCCAATCTTGTTTGGTATTCTTCTTCTTTTGCCAAAAATCCTTTTCCTTTAAGTTCTTCCACAATTTTTTTTCTTGCAACAAAGCGATCTTGCCCCACATAAATTTGTGCTGCATTGCTTAACGTTCCATCATCATTTAATGTATCAACAACAGCAAGATTATGTTTTAAACCAATGTTATAATCATTGATATCATGTGCCGGGGTGATCTTTAAAATTCCTGTACCAAAATCTTTATCTACATATTCATCAAAAATTATTGGTACCGCTTTGTTGATAAGAGGGACTACAACAGATTTTCCTTTTAAATGATTATAACGTTCATCCCCGGGATTGGCGCAAACTGCTGTATCACCCATAATTGTTTCGGGGCGCTGTGTAGCGATAATGATGAAGTTGTCGGTTGTCGGTTGTCGGTTGTCAGAATTGTTTTCACTGCCAACTGTCAACTGCCCACTGTCAACAATCATGTATTTTATGTAATACAACTTTCCCGTTACTTCTCTGTATTCCACTTCCTCATCACTTAATGCCGTTTTTGCAACAGGGTCCCAATTGATCATCCTCGCACCACGATATACCAGTCCTTTATTATATAGATCAACAAAAACTTTTATTACCGCTTTATAATAATGATCATCCATGGTGAAGGTGGTTCTATCCCAATCAACACTGCATCCAAGTTTTTTAAGCTGACTATAAATTATATCACCATATTTTTCTTTCCATTCAAATGCATATTTCAAAAATTCTTCCCGTGTCAAATTATTTTTATCAATTCCTTTTTCTTTCAACATGCCTACTACTTTTGCTTCTGTGGCAATGGAGGCATGATCACTTCCCGGAACCCAACATGCATTATGACCGCTCATTCTTGCTTTGCGAATCAAAATATCCTGCACAGTTTCATTAAGTGTGTGACCCATATGCAAAACACCCGTAACATTTGGAGGAGGAATTACAACAGTGAAAGGTTCACGTTTATCAGGCTGGCTTTTAAAATATTCTTTTTGCAACCAGTGTTGATACCACTTGTTTTCAATATCAGCAGGGTTATAATTTTTGCTTAATTCCATCGTATGAATAAGTAGGGTTATAATTTCAAAGGTACAAAAAACAAAAGGCGCATAAATACTAAATAGATTAGTAAATTTATGCTCCCAAAACTTTTTTATTTTGTTATATGCAATTGTTGATATAGAAACCACAGGCGGATATGCAGCAGCAGGCGGTATAACAGAAGTAGCCGTGATAATAACTGATGGCGAAAAAATTATCAAGAGATTCGAAACGTTATTAAATCCTGTTTTTACCATTCCAAGATATGTTGAATCTTTAACCGGAATTACAAATGCAATGGTGGAAGATGCCAGGAATTTTAAAATGATAGCCGAAGAATTGCATGAATTGCTTTGCGATAAGATTTTCGTTGCACACAATGTAAATTTTGATTATTCCTATTTAAAATATCATTTTAAAGAAGCCGGCTACGAACTGGATTGTAAAAAATTATGTACAATCAGGCTAGGCCGACAAATTTTACCCGGATTTAAAAGTTATGGGCTAGGAAATTTTTGCAGGGAGATCGGTATTACTATCGAACAACGGCATAGGGCGGGAGGGGATGCTGATGCAACGGTTAAATTGTTCCATCATCTTTTACAGAATGATAAGAATAAGCATATTGAAAACATGCTTAAGGTAAAAAGCAAGGAGCAGCATCTTCCGCCTAATTTGCCGGCAATACAAATCAGCAGGATACCGCAAAACCCCGGTGTATATTATTTTCATGACAATAAAGGCAAAGTTATTTATGTTGGAAAAGCTAAGAATTTGAACCGGAGGGTGAACAGCCACTTTGCAAATGATAAACCGGGAAAACAAAAACAGGAATTTATCAGAAATATATTCAGCATCACCTATCAAACGTGTGGTACAGAATTAATGGCGTTTATCCTGGAGAATGTAGAGATAAAAAAATTCTGGCCCCAACAAAACCGTAGCCTTAAAAGATTTGAACAGGCTTATGCATTGTATTCTTTTGAAGATAGAAATGGATACATGCGCCTTGCCATAGAAAAGAAGAAAAAAAATATTATGCCATTATATACTTTTAATTTATTAGTAGAAGGGCATACCCTTTTGCGAAAATTATCTTACGAATTTCATCTATGCCCTAAGCTTTGTTTTTTGCAGCATGATAATATTGAATGCGAAGGCATCAAAGACGATAGATGTACGGGAACTTGCCAACAAATAGAACCACCTGAAGATTATAATGAAAGAGTAAAAAATTGCATTGAGCAATTACATAAACAATTGCCAACCTTTGCCATTGTGGATACTGGCTTACACACGGGAGAACAAAGCTGTATTTTAATGGAGAAGGGAAGATTTTACGGTATGGGTTATTTACCCTCCTTTGTAAATATAAACGGTGTTGATGAACTTAAAAATTACATCACTCCATATTCAGAAAATGATTATATAAAAGCATTGGTTTATCAGCATGCCGTAAAATTTCCGCATAAGAAAATAGCTTTGCTAAACTAATGATCAGACAATACTTCTATGGTTGCACCGATACCTCTTTCAGTGATTGCATCGCACATAGGTTTTAGAAAATCATAACCGCCATCCTTTACAGCATATTTGCCTT
>JBBJOK010000256.1:0-4660 GCA_037721545.1 Chitinophagaceae bacterium | reverse complement strand
AAATGGATGGGAGAATTGTTCTGTAATATTCTTCTGCATACCTACATCGCAGAAAATGAACCGCCTCTGCTTCCGGCTTTAGAAATTCTTCCTGAAATGGTTGTTGCCGCAGGATCAAAAGGATTTTCTTACACTTCATTAATTGAACTTGAAGAAAATTATACATTGATTAGTCAGAAACATCCAAAAAATTATGGTTGGTACCAGTTCCGGTTACATGTGGCAGCAAAAAACATTTACAATTCCGGCGGAAAGAAAGTTCCTGTAAAACTGTGGAAGGCGCTGCGCTCAACATCAGCAAAAATGGATGACAAACAATTCGCTTCCTTTTTAAAAAATAGCGTGCATCCATCTGTAGCAGATGTGTTGCTAAAGTGGTAAGATTAGAATAAAGCAGCTAATAATTTATATGTAAGCCATATAATACCACCAATTATTACAAATAAAACTATTAACACAGGCAAAATAATTTTCCAGGCACTTCCCTTATGCCTTCCTTCTGTATAATGCTGCTGCATTAATCGCATGTTACGAATGTTAGCCTTAAATGCTATATCAAAAATATCGCCTAACAATGGTACCATCCCTACAATCGCATCAATTAAAATATTTAAAACCATTCTTGCCAATAAAAAACCACTGGCTCCATTATTAGCCATTATCCATAGCATATAACCTGATACTGCAAAAGTGCTTAGGTCTCCAACACCGGGTATCAAACCTATTAATGAATCCAGCCCAAAGCGAATGTTAGTGCCGGGCACTTTAAATTGTGCATCCATTAGTTTTGCCAATTTTTCAATATCCTTTAAGCCGCGTTGGTTGGTGATTTGTTCCATTTATCAAAATTACAAAGTAGTGAACCATAATGATGAATCATCTACAAAATATTAAAATCTAATGTTGGATGGTAAACTGCTACTAAGTAATAGAAGAAAAAACAGAGAGTTTTTATACTGCTTTACTAGTAATGATTGTGGTTACTTCAGCAAGTGGTAAAAAAGTTCTTTCATCTAAAAGATATCCATTCCCTTTTTCACAAAAATGAACTTTTAAATTTTCAACACTTATCGGATTGCCTTCAGGAATATCAGCAATATTATTATGCCGGATATCATAGCCGTCAATAATAATAACCAACCCACTGCCTATGGCTTCCATTTTATTTCCTTCTGTGATCAACATACCAGTATCTTCTCCCAATCCAATACCAAGGCATTGCGGATTTGAGGCAATGGCCTGCACCAGCCTGCCAAACCTTCCACGCTTTTCAAAATGACTATCAAATATTACATCATCCATAAATCCCAGGCCGGTAGTAATTTTTACTTCCCCTTTTAAATGTGCTCTTGCAGCATTCCCTTCATAAATCATTGTGTTGCTCATCGCCATGGCTCCCGCAGAAGTTCCTGCAATAACAAAATTTTCCTCATCCTGGTATCTCTGTAAAATAATTTGTAAAATCTCTGTGCCACCAAAGGTTGCAGATAATCGCAATTGGTTACCGCCACTAAACATAACGGCCCCGCAATTACGTATGCGTTCGATATATTCAGTATTCATGGCGTCTGCACGGTTCCTTATCGGCATTATACCGATATTGGTACAACCTATCTTTCCAAAAGCATTAAGGTAATTTTCACCTACTTCGTAAGGTATCATGGAAGCGGTAGTAATTACTTCCATTTTTTTATCCGGGCCACCGGCTTCTTCAACTATTCGGCGAAGAATGCCTAACTCAAAAAAATTAAGATTATTACGGACAATCTCTCCTTTTTCAAGGTCTACGCCTTTGTCTTCGGCGCCACCTATTGCTAAAAGTTTTCCCAGAGGGTGTTGCTGCATTAATTTAATTTTCGTGAAAACAGCATTGATTATTATTATATTAGTTTATGGTATGCAACGCTGTTGAAAAAAAATTGCAATACAAAGGTAACGGGAAATGAGTAAAAAACTAATTGAAATACATGCTGTATTTTTAGCGCTAAAAATAGCTAACTTGAAAATTTATAAGGGTATAAAATATATCAATCTAATTTATGAAGATAGTAGAGATTAAAGTTTTAAGAGGACCAAATTACTGGAGCATAAGAAGACAAAAGCTGATTCAGATGAAATTGGATCTGGAAGAAATGGAGCAGAAACCTTCCAACAAAATTGCAGGTTTTAAAAATAAACTTGAAAAACTTTTACCAAGCCTGTATGAACATCGTTGCAGCGAGTTGGTGCCAGGGGGCTTTTTAATGAGAGTGGAGGAAGGTACATGGATGGGCCATATTATTGAGCACGTAGCGCTGGAATTGCAAACCCTTGCCGGAATGGATATGGGTTTTGGGCGCACAAGAACTACTGGAAAAGAAGGCGAGTATTATGTTGTATTTGATTACATGGAGGAAGAAGCTGGGGTATATGCTGCAAAAGCTGCATATAATTTAGTGAAAAGTTTAGTTGATGACAGTGAGTATAATCTTGATGAGGATGTACAAAAATTAAGAGAGATCCGTGAACAAACCAGGTTAGGCCCATCAACTGCAAGTATTGTAGAAGAAGCAGAAAAAAGAGGCATCCCTTATATCAGATTGAACAAGCAAAGTCTTATTCAACTTGGATATGGAATTCATCAAAAAAGATTTCGGGCAACAATCGCAGGCTCTACATCCTGCATTGCAGTAGATATTGCAGGGAATAAAGAAGAAACAAAAAATTTATTGGGCGCTGCAGAAATTCCTGTACCTAAAGGCAGAATAATTTATAGTAATGAAACAGCACAAGATGCAATTGATGCGGTAGGATTTCCCTTTGTTATAAAACCCATTAACGGCAATCATGGAAGAGGTATAACAACAGATATTTCAAATATTGATCAGGCAGAAAAAGCGTTGGCAGCGGCACGACAATTAGGCCGCAACGTAATTTGTGAAAAATATATTACAGGTTTCGATTTTAGAGTGCTTGTTATCAATTACAAATTTATTTGTGCCGCTTTGCGAACCCCTGCTGCTGTTACAGGGGATGGAGAACACTCCATACAGTGGTTGGTAGATGAAGTAAACAAAGACCCACGAAGGGGCTATGGGCATGAAAAAGTATTAACCCAAATTAAAGTTGATGATTTCACACAAAAAATGCTGCAGGACAAAGGTTACAGCTTAGAAACAGTTCCGGCAAAAGATGAATTGGTATTATTAAAACCTACAGCTAATCTTTCTACAGGCGGCACTTCTACTGACGTTACAGATGAAGTTCATCCGGTTAATATTTTTTTAGCTGAACGCATTGCAAAAATTATCGGTTTAGATATTTGTGGAATTGATATAATGGCTACAGATCTAAAAACTTCTTTATTTGAAAACGGAGGGGCAGTGCTGGAAGTTAATGCAGCACCGGGTTTCAGGATGCATGTTGAGCCCTCAGAAGGTATACCAAGAAACGTTGCAGAACCACTTGTGGATATGTTATATCCCAATCGTGCAAATGGAAGAATACCTATAATTGCAGTTACCGGAACTAATGGTAAAACAACTACCAGCCGGCTTATTGCACATATTTGTAAAACTGCAGGATATAAGGTTGGTTTTACAACATCTGACGGAGTATATATTCAAAACCAAATGATGATGAAGGGAGATTGCACCGGGCCCAGAAGTGCAGAGTTTGTTTTAAAAGATCCCACAATTGATATGGCAGTCTTAGAATCTGCCCGCGGAGGAATTTTAAAAAATGGATTAGCTTTTTCTAATTGTGATATTGGTATCGTTACCAATGTCACTGCAGATCATATTGGGTTAGGTGGAATTCACAACCTGGATCAAATGGCGCAGGTAAAAGCTGTTGTAGCTGAAACAGTTTTTAAACATGGCTATACGATTTTGAATGCAGATGATGACAGAGTGTATGCAATGAAAAAAACATTGAATTGCAATATTGCATTATTCAGTATGGATGAAAATAGTAAACGTATAAAAAAACATTGCAGAGTTGGCGGTATTGCAGCTGTTTTCGAAAATGGATACGTAACAATAATGAAAGGGAACTGGAAGATTAGAATTGAAAGGGTTGTAGATATACCAATAACATTTGGTGGTAAAGCATCACATAATATTATGAATACGTTACCTGCTATACTTGCCGGTTACCTTTTTAAAAACATTAAAGTTGAAGATATTCGTACTGCTTTGCAAAATTTTATCCCATCGTCATCTCAAACCCCTGGCAGGTTAAATTTGTTTCAATTTAAGAATTTTAAATTCCTGGTTGATTTTGCTCATAATCCTGCAGGGCTAAATTTATTGTGTGACTTTGTTAATCAGCTTGAGAGTACTTATAAAGTTGGAATAATAAGTGGCACCGGGGATAGAAGAGATGATGATATCAGGGAAATAGGGAGAATTTCTGCCAGGAATTTTGATGAAATAATTATACGGCAGGATAAAAACTTAAGAGGACGTACTGCTGATGAAATTGTAAATCTATTAGTGGAAGGAATTAATGAGAGTAAAACCAGCGATATTCCATTAACAATTTTGCATAAAGAAGAAGAAGCAATTTTATATGCATATAAAAATGTAAAGCCCGGAGCTATTATCACCATCATGTGTGATGTAATACCTGTTGCACTTGATTTTATTAAAAACCTTAAAGAAGAAGAAGACCGCAATTA
>JBBJOK010000255.1:2194-4695 GCA_037721545.1 Chitinophagaceae bacterium | reverse complement strand
TGTGGGTCTCTACGGCGAATATTGTCCTGGATAAAATAAATTGATTCAGAATGCGTACTGTAAACTCTTGTTTTAAATATATCATTAACACTTAGAGTAAGTGAAGCAGCATTGTTCTTTAAAAAGTCTTTTCTAAACGCAATATCAAATCCATAATTAGGTTTAATGTATCCATTGGCAGTTGATAGCTGGCCACCGCCAAACCCACCACCTCCTCCATGACCACCGCCACGATTACCACCACCTCCACTAACCGGCAGAATAGTTTTACTTTGATAATTGGCTGTGAATTGGATTGAGTAATTTTTAGGCAATTTAAAGCTGTTATTAATTTTACCGAACCAGCTTACCTGCTCAGTTTCTAAATTACTTTGAATGTTATTTCCATTTATTTTAGAATTGTATAAATTCACATTCGCTGTTATATCCCAGATTTTTGCAGGCCTCACCTTACCGGTTAATTCTAATCCATAAGAATAAGAATTGTTAGCATTTGCGAAGCTGGTAAAAATAACAGAATCTGTTCTTGCAGGGTTAGGATTTATATCTCTATACTGATATCTTGTAATAAGGTCATTTGTATTTCGGTAATAAATACTGCCTAAAAAGCTGTTCCCTTTATTTAGATCAACGTTATAAGAAAATTCTATTAAATTAGTAAACTCAGGTATAAGGTTTGGATTGCCTTTACTAAGATTGAGAGAATCACTAAAATCTACATAGGGGATCAGTTGAAAAAAATTAGGGCGGTTTATTTTTCTGGAATAATTTAATTGAACACTTTGTTTTTCATTAATTTTTTGAGTTAAAAAAACACTGGGAAAAAAACTAAAAGGATATTCATTGCTAAAAGTTAGGCCTTTATCAGTTTGTGTTCCTGTATACTTTGAACTCTCAATTCTTGCACCCAACTGATAAGTAAAGTTTTTAATTGACTGGGAAAATGTAAAATACCCTGCATAAACTTCATCCTTAAATTTATAACTATTACTAATTCCCGGAATGGAAACATAATTTCCGGTAGATGAATTAAAGAATAGATTATTACTAAAACTGCTGAAGTTTCTCATGGAGCCTCTTGCACCCATTTCAAATTTCATCTTCTCCGTTATCGGGTTAATAAAATCAATTTGAGTAGTAACAAAGCTTGAATTACCACCACCCAATGCTTGCTCTTTTAACATCGGCCCTTTGGGATTATTACCATTGAAAAAATATTGAGTTTGGTACAAACCATTATTTTCATTTTTACTTTTATTGTAATTAACATCTGCTGTAATTTCTTTACCCGCTTTTGCAAAATTGTGTTTGTAGCTAAACGTTGTACCATAGTTGCGGAAAGAAAAATTACCGTTACTCTCACGCAAACCTATTTCCTGCGACGAATAGTTAACAAAATTCGTATCTCTTTGTATGTTGATCATATCTTCATTATTAAACCTGCCTCTAACATAAGAGCCGGCAATAGTAAAGGTGTTTCGTATGTCTGCAAAAAAATCTAACCCTCCTCTAAAAAAACCAAAGTTTCCTTTATTTTCAGGAGCACTGTTTTGGTACAAGATGGCTTTGTTGTTATTAGAAAGAAAATCAGTTCTGGTAGATTGGGTGGTGCCTAAAGATTTTTGTTGAGCAAACATTGTATTGGCAAAAAAATTGACCTTACCTTGTTTTGCATTAAAATCTCCTCCAAATCCTACACGCCCATAGGAACTTACGTTAGCTCTAACATTGCCACTATAGCCCGCTTTTCGCGACTTCTTTAAAACTATGTTTAAAATTCCTGAACCACCACCAGAAGCATCAAACTTTGCGGACGGATTTGTAATAATTTCAACACTTTGTATGGCATCTGCAGGAATTTGGTCAAGCGTTAGTGTGGAGGGTCGTCCATCTACAAATATTTGTGGTGAAGCATTTCGAAGCGTTACATTTCCATCAATATCAACACTAACTGAGGGTACACTTTTCATTACATCTATAGCAGTTCCGCCGATACTGGTTAAATTTCTGTCAACATTAAAAATCTTACGATCAATGCCCATTTGCAACATTCCTGCCGAAGCAGTTACATTAACTTCTGCAAGGAGTTTAGTATCTGTTGCCAATTTTATATTACCCAGATCTTTATCTACTGCATTCATCATCTGGCTCATATCACCACCCATCTTAATATTAAAAGCAACCTTTTGCTCAATCGTTTTATATCCAATTCCTGTAATTATTAATTTAAAAGTGGCCACAACGGGTAAGTTTTCTAAAGAATATTCTCCTTTCTTATCAGTTAGCATTCCTGCTATTACAACATCTTTTCTTTTTTTAGTTACTGTATCTAATTTGTTTTGTAATAATTGAACAGAAACTGATTCCAAAGGCTTATTAGTGGCAGAGTCAACAATTTTACCATAAAAGTGGCCCACGTTCATTGCTTGCCCCCCCATGGTACGAGCACCGCCGGGCATTTGTGCAATCACGGCTGATACCATTAAAAAAGAAATAACAGA
>JBBJOK010000255.1:0-2094 GCA_037721545.1 Chitinophagaceae bacterium | reverse complement strand
GGGTGGATGACCGGGCTCGAACCGGCGACCCTCAGAATCACAATCTGATGCTCTAACCAACTGAGCTACAACCACCATTTATTGACCCAAAAATAATTAAAAAAAATCATCTGGCTAAAATGGCTGTAAAATTGGTTTTGCTCCAGGAGAAGCTGCCGTTACAGGTAATACATTTAATCATTTTTAAAAATGATATCATTTAATTTGTATAGCATTTATAAAACCTTTGTTAATTAAACAGGTTACTTTCAATTATCAAAATCAATTTGATTTACTTTTACGTATGTACAACATAATGAAATTTATTATGAGCAAAAAGTTTCTACCAATACTTTTTTTATTGATTGGCGCAGGTCTATTCATTGCATTTAAAACAATGGGCAGAGGCGATGACAACAATGATAATCCTAAAAGTAAAAATGAAAAAATACTTCGTAACGTGGGCATTGTTCTGGAGCAGGGGCATTACAGTCCTAAAAAAATTGATGATACTTTTTCCAAACAGGTTTTCAAAAAATATATCGACGATATTGATCCCGATAAATTTATTTTTCTTCAAAAAGATATTGATGCCTTTAAAAAATATGAAACAAAGATTGATGATGAAATTCATGGTGCACCAATTGAATCTTATTATGCTATCAACAATCTTTATGTTAGCCGCTTAGAGGAGATCATAAAATCTTATAAAGAAATTCTTTCAAAGCCTTTTACTTTTAATATAGATGAAACCATAATTATGGATGGTGACAAACGCCCCTTTCCTAAAACTGAAGCGGAGCGATATGACATAGGAAGAAAGAGGCTAAAATATCTTGCATTAACAAGGTACTCGGACCTTATAGAAGAAAGGGAAAAAAATATTGGTAAAGCAGGAATTATATTAAAAGCAGACACTACCCTTGAAAGAGAAGCAAGGACGCAGGTAAAAAAACAAATGGATCGTTATTTTTCTAACCTGGTATCACATAACAAACCTGAAGTAATGTTCAGTGAATTTGTTAATGCCATCACCAACACCATGGATCCCCATACAACATACATGGCGCCGGTGGATAAACGTTCTTTTGACGAAATGCTTAGTGGTTCTTTTTATGGAATTGGTGCACAATTAAAAGAAGATGATGGCAAAATAAAGATTGCAAGTTTGGTTAATGGGATGCCTGCTTTTAAGTCTGGACAAATGCAGGTTGAAGATGAAGTAATAAAAATTGCACAAGGTAAAGGCGAACCTGTGGATGTAACAGGATATTCTGTTACGGATGCTGTAAAATTAATAAGGGGCGCAACCAAAGGTTCTGAAGTAAGGCTTACACTAAGGAAACCTGATGGCACCACAAAAGTAGTAATCTTGTTAAGAGATAAAATAGATATTGATGATACGTATGCTAAAAGCGTTATCATAAATGGTACCCATAAAATAGGATATATTTATTTGCCTGAATTTTATGCAAACTTTGATGATCCCAAGGGTAGAAGATGCGCCATTGACGTTGCAAAGGAAGTTGAAAAATTAAAAGCTGAAAATGTTGAAGGTATAGTTATGGATCTTAGGAGTAATGGCGGTGGTTCGTTATATGATGTAGTTGATATGGCTGGTTTATTTATTGAAGATGGCCCAATTGTACAGGTTAAAGGAAGAGATGAAAAGCCTATGGTTTTAAATGACAGGGATAAAGGTGTTTTGTATACAGGCCCTTTAACAGTTATGGTTGATGAATTAAGTGCATCTGCTTCCGAAATTTTTGCAGCTGCAATACAGGATTATAATCGTGGAATTGTAATAGGGAGTTCCTCTACATATGGTAAAGGAACAGTGCAGAGAAGTGTTTCCCTAGATCCCGAAGCTGAAAATATATTTTTCAAAAAAGCGGCACCTGATGGCCTGGGAGATATAAAACTTACGTTTAGAAAATTTTACCGGGTTAATGGAGGCGCAACACAATTAAAAGGTGTTACTCCCGATATTGTCGTTGCTGATAGATTAGAGTACATTAAAATCCGTGAAAAAGATAACCCGGATGCATTAAAATGGGATGTAATTTCTAAAGCAACTTACAAACCGTGGAATCCGGGGTATGACCTAAGTTCTGT
>JBBJOK010000254.1:3210-4709 GCA_037721545.1 Chitinophagaceae bacterium | reverse complement strand
GTAAACCATCCGTTTGGTGTAGGATGCTCTACAAGTTTAAGTCGTTCCCACCAGGCATTTTCCACTTCCATAAGATGTAAAAAAGTTTTATACACAGAAGGAAAGCTGCTCACAATTTCTGTATTGATCTGTTCTTCAGATAATAAGTTTGCTGTTTCTATTATTTTTTTATTTGCCCATAAATTGTAGGCTGCATATTGTTGCAAAAGTTGCTTCATGTTTTTGTTACTTTTGCTTCAAACATAATTATTCGTTACTCAATTTTCATCATTAATTATCAACATGCCTAATAATAAATTTCCCCTCACAGGTTTTAGTTCAGTTGCTATACATGGTGGCCATGAGCAGGATGCAAATAATTCTCACCTTACGCCTATTTACGCCAGTAGCACATATATTTTTGATAGTGCAGAACAGGGAATGCGTCGTTTTTCCGGAGAAGAAAAAGGATATATCTACAGCCGCTGGGGTAACCCTACCATGGCGGAGGCAGAAGAAAAAATATCTGCTCTTGAAACTTTTGGTATCACCGATAAAAATGGAGATCAATTAAAAGTAAAAACGATACTACATGCAAGCGGTATGGCTGCATTATCTACTTTAACAATCGGTAATCTTAAATCAGGAGATAAAATTCTTACCCATTTTTCTTTATATGGCGGCATGCAGGAATTACTGGAAAAAGTTTTACCCGAGTTAGGTATTGAAACAATTATTGTGGATCTGAGAGATTTGAATAAAGCAGAAGATGCAATAAAAGCTGATGATAAAATAAAAATGCTTTACCTGGAAACGCCTGCTAATCCTACTATTCAATGTGTGGACATTGAAGCACTCACCAATCTAGGCAAACAACATAATTTAATTGTAGCAGTTGATAATACTTTTGCCACACCTTATTTACAACAGCCATTTAAGTTTGGAGTTGATTATGTTTTTCATTCCACCACAAAATTTTTAAACGGGCACGGAACAGCCATTGGCGGGTCTTTATCAGGTACAGACATTGAACACATGGAAAAAAGGATCACAAAAGTTCATCGTCTTCTTGGTGGTAACAGCAATCCTTTTGACGCATTTTTATTGGTACAGGGTCTAAAAACCATGGAAGTAAGAATGGAACGCCATTGCCATAATGCAATGGAAGTTGCAGGTTTTTTGGAACAGCATGCTGCCATCAAACAAATGAATTATTTAGGTTTAGCCTCCCATCCTGATCATTACACTTCCATAAAACAAATGAGCCACCCAGGTGCTATGTTAAGTTTTGAACTTAAGGGCGGACTAAATGCCGGAAAAAAATTTATTGATAATTTACAAATGTGTGTAAGAGCAGTTTCGCTGGGGACATGTGATACACTTTTATCTCATCCTGCATCAATGACGCATTATGGAGTGCCAAAAGAAAAAAGAGAACAATATGGAATTACAGATGGCTTGATACGCATGAGTGTAGGCATTGAAAATATTGCAGATATTTTAAACGATTTGGATAGGAG
>JBBJOK010000254.1:0-3110 GCA_037721545.1 Chitinophagaceae bacterium | reverse complement strand
GCATGAGTGTAGGCATTGAAAATATTGCAGATATTTTAAACGATTTGGATAGGAGCCTGACACCCTCATAAATCCTCCCTAAAAGGAAAACTTTGAAAGTTCGCTATACTTCAAACACATATAAATAATTGAGATTTTACTTTATGAATTCAGTAAAAAACTTTAATCAATCAGAGTCTTTGAAAGTCTCCCCAATGGGGGGAGATCCGATAGCTATCGGATTAGAGGGGGCTAGGGCTGTTATTATTCGCCGTGCACTTAAAAAAGATTGCACCAGATTACTGGAGTTAATTCATCAATTGGCTGTTTATGAAAAAGCGCCTGATGCAGTTACTGTTACGTTAGAACATTTTGAAGAAAGTGGATTTGGAGAAAACCCTGTCTGGTATGGTTTTGTAGCAGAAGTTGATGGAGTTGTACAAGGGTTTGCATTATATTATATTAGATACTCCACCTGGAAAGGTCAACGTATGTATCTCGAAGATTTTTTAGTGAATGAAGAGCATCGCGGAAAACAAATTGGTAAATTATTATTTGACAAATTAATTGAAGAAGCAAAAGAAAAAAAATTCAGCGGTATGGTTTGGCAGGTATTGGATTGGAATGAACCGGCAATTAATTTTTATAAAAAATACGATGGTGTGAATATTGATAGTGGTTGGTTAAATTGTTCTTACCCTCTCACTTCTTAAAGAAAAAAATATTTTCATACGTAAGCCCCTTCAGAAGCTTGCGGTTAAATCTTTTTTATGGCAGAAAAAATTACAATGGGTGCAGATGGCAAATTAAATGTACCTGATAACCCAACAATCCCTTTTATTGAAGGAGATGGAATTGGCCCGGATATTTGGAAAGCAAGCGTAAGGGTTTTTGATGCAGCTATTGACAAAGCTTTTTTGGGAAAAAAGAAAATCCAATGGATGGAAGTGCTGGCCGGAGAAAAAGCATTTAACCAAACCGGTGCATGGATGCCCGATGCCACCATGGATACTTTTAGAGAATATTTATTATCAATCAAAGGGCCCCTTACAACACCTGTTGGTGGCGGTATTCGCAGCCTCAACGTGGCGTTGCGGCAGGAACTGGATTTATATGTATGTCTTCGTCCGGTAAAATATTTTGAAGGTGTACCCTCACCAATGTGGCAACCTGAAAAAGTAAACATGGTAATCTTCAGGGAAAATACAGAAGATATTTATGCAGGCATTGAATACATGACCGGAACGGCAGAAGCCAAAAAATTATTGGATTTTTTACAGAATGAATTGCATGTAAAAAATATTCGCTTTCCTGAAACAACTTCTTTTGGAATAAAGCCGGTGAGTAAAGAAGGTTCGGAAAGACTAATACGCTCTTCTATTGAATTTGCTATTGCAAACAAATTGCCTTCGGTAACAATTGTTCACAAAGGCAACATTATGAAATTTACAGAAGGTGCTTTTAAAAATTGGGGATATGAATTGGCAGTAAGAGAATTTGGCGGTAATGTGTATACCTGGAACCAATGGGAAGCAACTAAAAAAGAAAGTGGTGAAGCGGTAGCCAATGAAGAAATGAGAATTAGTTCTATCGGAGGAAAAGTAATTATTAAAGATGCCATCGCAGATAATTTTTTACAACAGGCAATGTTGGCGCCGCAGGATTATTCGGTGATAGCAACGCTTAATTTAAATGGAGATTATATCAGTGATGCTTTAGCAGCACAGGTTGGCGGCATCGGTATTGCGCCCGGTGCAAATATTAATTATTTAACCGGCCATGCAGTATTTGAAGCAACACATGGTACAGCACCCCGGTTTGCCAATACAAATACTATGAATCCTTCGTCAGTAATTTTAAGCGGCGTAATGATGCTGGAATACATGGGATGGAGGGATGCCGCAGAAAAGATCACCAATGCAGTTGGTAAAACAATTCGCAGTAAAAAAGTTACCATTGATTTTTATAATCTGATGAAAGAAGCAACACTGCTAAAAACAAGTGAGTTTGCTGATGAAATAATCAGTAATCTGTGATCGTCATGTTTCCAATTAAAATGTAGGGCAAATCATCAGCAATCCTTCGACAAGTTTAGGCTGACACCCCCGAAGTTTTCATGTTGAGCTAGCCTGCACTGAGCTTGACGAAGTGAAACATAGCAAGGCTGTATTCTAATGTTGAAGTTGTATTTAAAAGTTCAATGGGGTTTGTAATTAGTATTTAAACAAATACTTCCCGGGCAGCACTTTTATATCAAATGTTTTTGCGCTGATCAATTCACCATCAATTTGTGCAAGCGTTTCTTCTTCACATTCAATTATTACATTACTTACCAATTTGTGAAGTATAAATTCTTTATCAAGGTGTTTTCCTTTCTCAATTATGGGCAAATTTTTTAATCTTTTTAAAATCGGTAAAGGCTTACATAAAACCATATTTAATTTTCCATCATTAATTACTGCTTCGGGTGAAACCATAAAACCACCGCCGGTGCTGGAAGAATTGGTTACCATAACCAACAGGAATTTTTCTGAAACTGTAGTACCCTCATATTTTATTTGATAAGATAATTCCTTAAAAGAAAATATTTTTTTTAATACAATCCATAAGTAACCCAGGTGCCCACCTAAAATGCGGATGGCATTAATTGATTGTAATACTTCACCATCAAACCCAACGCCTACCCCATTTATAAATTTTCTGCCATTACATTCAGCTGCATCTACATATTGAGGTATTGCATCAATCACTTCATTTACTTGTTGTGTGGTATTTAATTTTCCATAAAGCCTTGTAGCAAAATCATTGCCAGTGCCACCTTTAAATATTACGATCGGTATCTCGATAGTATTATAAAAATTTAAAAAATAATTGAGCGTTCCATCGCCGCCAATTATCCAGACTTCTTTATAAAAATTTATTTCTTCAGGCCATACATCAGTGAAGGGTGCAAAAGAAATTTTCCTACCGGACAATACAGTTACAATCTCTTCAACTATTTTATTGGTTTTTTTCTTTCTGGCCAAAGGGTTGATCAGTAGTAAGATTGTTGCGCTATTATCCATAATACACTATCATGCTTTGTTTGTTTTTTGGTAGATCAGTAATTAATAAGTCAGTTAAAAAATATA
>JBBJOK010000253.1:0-4710 GCA_037721545.1 Chitinophagaceae bacterium | reverse complement strand
CCCAACAATTAAATTTAAGATTCGATAGAATGCGTAACACCCAAATTACAGCTATGATGGCTTTAAATCTTTTAAGGAAATTTATTTTGTCTGAACTTGTCTGAACCTTGATTTTTGGGATTAATGGACTTACTAGATTATTAAGTATTCTTCCAATTGTTAATGCTGAAGCTACAGTAGCACAAAAGCCTAATCAGGGAACTATCCGAAAAAGGGATGTAATCTTTTTCGGTGGTCCTTTTTTGGTTACTTTTTTTGGAGAACTTGTCCCGATACTTCGGGAAGCAAAAAAGTGACAAACAAAAATGTCTGAACCATGATTTGGGTAGATCACAGGATTAACATGATGTGATAACATCGAACTATTTCTTACTTTTGGCTTCTCGTTAATATCTAATGGCTCATTTAAACTTTAAAGTGGTATACTCATTAATCCCACAAATCCTATAAATCATGGTTCAGACAAACGTTGTAGAGTTAATAATGCCAAAGCTGGGAGAAAGTATAATGGAAGCAACCATTTTAAAATGGCATAAAAAACCAGGTGATAAAGTGGAGCAGGATGAAACTGTTTTGGATATAGCTACAGATAAAGTGGATAGCGAAGTACCCTCTACAGCAGAAGGGGTAATTGATGAGATCTTATTTAATGAAAATGATGTTGTGCCTATAGGTACTGTAATTGCAAGAATAAAAGTGGGTGACAACAACTCACAAGCGGCTTCGCCCAAACCATCTCAGCCGCAAACATCCCGGCCGGAATATGAAGAAGCAGATGTAGTTGATAATATTCCTTATGTGCCTTCTATTACAAATGGCGAGTCAAATAAATCGGCAATAAAATTTTATTCCCCGCTGGTATTAAATATTGCCGCAAGTGAAGGTGTTGCCATGTCAGATCTTGAAAATATTCCGGGTACCGGGCAAGATGGAAGGGTGAGTAAAAAAGATATTCTTCAATTTATAGAAAGTAGGAAAGGTGGAGGGCATAAGGCAGAAGGAAGACAAGAACCTCAACGACCTGTTGTTGTTTTCCAAGAGGAACAAAAACAACAATCCGAAAACAAACTGTCAACTGACAACCGTCAACTGCCAACTCCTTACACAGGAAATGTAGAGATAATCGAAATGGATCGCATGCGCAAGATGATATCCAAACATATGGTGGATAGTAAAAACATCAGCGCACATGTAACCAGCTTTAGCGAATGTGATGTTACCAATATGGTTTTGTGGAGAGAAAAAATGAAAAAGGAATTTGAAAAAAGAGAAGGAGAAAAAATAACTTTTACCCCTCTTTTTATTGAAGCCATAGTTAAGTGCATAAAAAAATATCCATGGCTCAATAGCAGTGTTGATGGCGATAAAATTGTTATTAAAAAAGATATTAATATCGGTATGGCAACGGCTTTGCCAACTGGTAATTTAATAGTGCCTGTAATAAAAAATGCAGACCAATTAAATTTAGTGGGCTTAACCAAACAGGTAAATGGGTTAGCCAATGCCGCACGAAATAATAAACTGCGTCCCGATGATACCAATGGCGGAACATTTACCCTAACAAATGTTGGAACATTTGGCAGCATTATGGGCACGCCAATCATTAACCAGCCGCAGGTTGCTATCATGGCTATGGGTGCCATTAAAAAACGCCCGGTTGTTATTGAAACCGAGCAAGGCGATAGTATTGCCATTCGCCATATAATGTTTATTTCTCTTAGTTATGACCACCGCGTTATTGACGGAGCACTAGGCTCCACTTTTTTAAATGCCGTGAGTAAAGAGCTGGAAAATTTTGATGGCAATAGGAGTATTTAAAAAAAGGTTTGGGGGCTGTCAGGCTATAGTTATTTGTAACCAACATTTGTTGCGGCTATTCGTTACAAGCTGCCCAGCTTGTCCTGAGCCTGGCGAAGGGCAGGCTTTTCACTTCTATCCGCCAGCCTTTCATCGGAATATCTTTTAGCAGCTTTAATTATGTTTTGTTGAAAGTCCCAATTTTACTAACGACAATACGAAAAGTATAATAGAGATTAAAAAGTCCGATTGTCCTAACGACAATAAAAAGTTATACTTGTAGCTGATTGATTTTAAATTTGGATAATATTTTTTATATGGCATGTAATAGCGCTATCGAAGCGTTGTACGTCACCCCGGCTCAAGAATATATATCGTCATGTGTCCAATACTTCACCAATATTTCTTTGTTCATCAGGACAGCAGTCTTTAAATTTATAACTAACTCATTTAAGGTATCTTCATCCTTAATTAAAATTACTGTTAAACTCAAAATTGAGCAACGAAAAACTAACACGGAAAGAAATCATTGACAACCGCTTAAAACAAGCGGGTTGGAATGTTTCTGACCGAACTCAAGTTATCGAAGAGTTTTTTATTTCGGTTGAAAACAATATTGTAAACGAACCTGCTACAACTTACAGTGCTGAATTTAGCGACTATGTTTTATTAGGTAAAGACGGAAAACCCTTAGCAGTTGTGGAAGCTAAAAAATCAACAGTTGATGCAAGAATTGGTGAAGAACAAGCTAAACAATATGTCTACAACATTCAAAAACAATATAATTGTGAATTGCCTTTTTGCATATACACGAATGGAAATGAAATTTATTTCTGGGATTTAGGTAAATATTCTCCCCGCAAAATCTATGGATTTCCAACTCGTTCTGACCTAGAAAGAATGGCTTTTATTCGAAGAAACCAAAAACCTCTAGCTGATGAATTAATAAATACAAAAATTGTAGACAGACCATTTCAAATACAAGCTATTCGAGCAGTATTTGAAGCATTGGAAGCAAGAAAGAGAAAGTTTTTATTAATTATGGCAACTGGTACGGGCAAAACAAGGACATGCATTTCAATGATTGACGGTTTAATGAGAGCAGGTTGGATTTCAAGAGTTTTGTTTTTAGTGGACAGAGTTGCATTGAGAGACCAAGCCATTGAATCCTTTAAAGAAAATGCACCTCAATATTCTGTTTGGCCACAAACGGGAGAAACTAAAATAGTATCCGACAGACGAGTTTATATTTCAACTTATCCAACAATGTTGAACATCATTGAAAATGAAAAGGAAAGTTTATCACCACACTTTTTTGACTTGATTGTAATTGATGAAAGTCACCGTTCTATTTACAATGTTTACCAAAATGTTCTGAATTACTTCAATACAATTGTACTTGGTTTAACAGCAACACCAACTGATGCAATTGACCACAATACTTTTGAATTGTTCGACTGTGAAGATGGATTACCAACATTTGCATACACTTTTGAAGATGCTGTAAACAACAAACCACCTTATTTGTCAAATTTCGAAGTTATGAAATTGACAACTAAGTTTCAGAAAGAAGGAATTCATCTCAATACCATAAGTGAAGAAGATCAAAGAAAATTAATTGCAGAGGGAAAAGACCCAATTGAAATAAACTTTGAAGGAACAGATATTGAAAAAGCTGTTACCAATAAAGGAACAAATGCTTTAATAGTTCGTGAATTTTGGGAAGAATGTATAAAAGACCCAAATGGAGTTTTACCAGGCAAAACCATTTTCTTTTGTATGACAATGAAACACGCCAGAAGAATCAAAGAAGTGTTTGATCAATTCTATCCGCAAGGTGCAGGCGAAATAGCCAAAGTAATTGTTTCAGACGACCCTAGAGTTTACGGAAAAGGCGGTCTCCTTGACCAATTCAGAAATAACGATTTTCCAAGAGTTGCTATCAGCGTGGATATGCTTGACACGGGAATCGACATTCCTGAACTAGTAAATTTGGTTTTTGCAAAACCCGTTTTCTCCTATACCAAGTTTTGGCAAATGATTGGAAGGGGCACTAGAATTTTAAATGCCAATCAAAGGAGAAGTTGGTGTCACGAAAAAGATAAGTTTCTAATCATTGATTGTTGGGATAATTTTGAATACTTCAAACTCAATCCAAAAGGGAAAGAAAATCAAACACAAACGGCTTTGCCAGTTCGTCTTTTCAAAATGCGAATGGAAAAATTAAAAACTGCTCGTGAACATAATTCTGAAATTGCAAATTCCGAACAATTAGAAATTGAAAAGCTTATTAATGCCTTACCTAAAAACAATGTAGTTGTTCAAGACAATGCATCCGATTTAGAAAAAGTTTATGAACCTGACTTTTGGGAAGAACTGAACGAAGACAAAATTCAATTCCTTGACCAAACTATTGCACCTATTTTAAGAGCTTTATCATCTGTTGATTTTAAAGCAATGCGATTTGAAAAGGATATTGTTGAATTTTCGATTGCGCAATTGGATAACGAAAGCCAAGACATTGAAAACCTAAGAGAATTAATTGTTACTCAAATTGCCGAATTACCCTTAAATATTGGTGTTGTTGCTAAAGAAAAGGAAGCTATCAACCGAGCTTTGAAGAATAGTTTCTGGACAAACCCAACCGAAGGTGACCTTAAATTAATTATCGACAAAGTTGCTCCCTTAATGAGATACCGCCAACGTTTTTACGGAGGTGATGAACAAGAGAGCCTCAACCTAAAAGATGTTACCTACAAAAAGGAAATGGTTGAATTTGGACCTGAGAATGATCTGGTAAGTGTTAGCCGATACAAAGAAATGGTTGAAGCTATGGTTCAACAATTGGCTGACCAAAACCCAATTCTGAAAAAAATTAAATTGGGAGAACTAATTACTAATGAGGAATTGAAT
>JBBJOK010000252.1:0-4710 GCA_037721545.1 Chitinophagaceae bacterium | reverse complement strand
TCATCAGAATCCCGATCAAGTGGATTTCCGCAGATGACAAAATCAGGGAACAGTTTAATCTTTGCGTGGACGGATGAGAAGGACAAAAACATTAAGGTAGCAAGATTTGCTTTATGAAAATAATGGCCTTAATTTAGAAACAACATGATTTATTCAATTGTATTGGAGGGCAGGCAACACTACCATAACTGCAAAATACACAACAGTCACCTTGTTTTGGCTTTAAAATTGTTTCGCAGTTAGTACACTTATAAAAAAATTGGCAAGCATCAGTAGGCATGGTTTCCTCTTTCTGAAAACCGCAATTTGGGCAAGTAATTCTTGATTGTAATGTTACATGATTTTCCATAAATATTTACTATTCTATTTTAAAATCTCGTAATTTTTTACTGTGTAACCTGTTTTATTAATCACTGCTTCAATTGCCTTTACATCAACTTTTGATTTATCAAAAGTTACCAAGCTGCTTTTAGTCGTATAAGAGGTCTTATAATCTATTACACCTTTTACATTGGAAAGTTCATTGTTTACATGCTCTTCACAACCTTCACAGGTCATACCTTGCATATTGAATTTAGCTTGTTGTTTATTAGCATTTACAACAACTGAAGCTGCCTGAACTTTTGCTTTAGGATAAAATATTTTTGCATAAAGTGGAAAGATCATCATAAGGAATGCAGCCACAGTTACAATACCTAAAAAGGTTTTAGATTGTAAAAAAGAAGATTTCTTTTTTATATCGCAATTACAATCTATATCATTTTCTTTAACAGGTTTTAATTTTTGATACCATGCAATTGAAAGTACGGTTATTGATAGTCCTATCAAATAAGGTCTTGCAGGTTCTAACCATGAAACGTTTGCGCCAATACTGGTGCTACCTGCAATCAGTGCTATCACTGGGGTTATACAACATATGGAGGCGGCGAAGGCTGAAAGAATACTGGCACTTGTGGTTGCGCCTGGCGATTTTATATTTATCATACTTTTTCCAGTTTTTGATTTTGTACCTTAATGTGTTTGAAGAAAGGCTTTAATATTTTTAAGTTTTCCCTTGTAAGTGAGTAAAAAATTGTTTGTGCTTCCTTTCTTGTTTCTACAATCTTTCCATCTTTCAACTTCCTTAGATGTTGTGATACAGCGGGGATTGTCATGCCTAAAATATCAGCTAGGTCACAGGGGCATAATTCTCCTTCTTCTTCCAATAAATAAATAATCTTTAGTCTTACTTCATTGCCCGCTAAAGCCAAGATACCGGATAGCTGATAAAATGATTTTTGAGCTGTCTTTAATTTGTGCTTACAATTGTTTATTTGATCATGGTCAGCTAATAATCTGATACAAGTATTATCATTCATCCAGCGAAGATAAGATAAATAACAATTTAAGCAAATGCTTAAATACTGTAAATATTTTAACCATATCCAAAAAAAAGGCGGTTATTACACCGCCAATTTTATTAATTAGTTGCTTTTCTACAACATGGGGGAAGAACTTTTTCTTTTATTTTAACTTCGTGTCTATATACAGCATAAAAAGCATTACCAGTATTTTTAACTAAAGGGCAATTTGGGGATCCTTTTAATGGGCACTTTTCCAGTGGACAATCAGCAGTGCCAGCTAAAGGACAATTAGCCTTTGTATTTTTGGAAACCTTAGAAGGTGTAATACCATAGGGGCAATCTTTGGTTCCCTTCATTGAACAGTTTTTTACCATTGGACAATCGGAAGTACCTTTTTTCGGGCAGGTTGCGGTAGATGTTTGAGCATAACTAAAGCCATAGCCAAGCACAAAACCTAAAAGAAGCATTGTTTGTACAATAAATTTTTTCATGTTTGATTTTGATTTTATGCCTGCTTACACGGAAACAAGCTATTTTTTAAAAACAATCCGTGTATTGTAATAAAATTAAATTTTTTCTGCCAATCCTGAACTAATTAAATCTTCCCTGGTAATTGCATTGTTCTTACAACACTCCAACAACTTGCCATCTATTGCGATAGCCGGAAGTCTCGTAATTCCATATTCTTCTACCTTGATTAGGCATTCATTGATATCATATTGTTTTATAAGATCATATACTGTAACGTCGTTGTATTCTTCATTTGCAATGGATTTTACCATTTCAACTACGGGATTACAAACCGGACATCCTGCTGTAAATACTTCAATTTTTCGTTTTTTCATTATTCTTATAGATTATGATGTAAAGGTAGCTTGGATAATAGGGTGTTCTCCAAAACTATTTTTTTGGCTTCACGTTATTTTTTATCATCCTGTCATTTATACCATTTACTTCATTTATCTTATCAGCTATTTCTTCTAGTTTAAGTTGCGGGAATTTCACTTTGAGAAAAGCAATTTTTTCTGCCTCCTGGCAATTGCCCGGACAAGCTTTCATAACATCTGCTAACTGTAGCGCTAACCCTTTACGAAATACTTCATCCAATAATAAAAAGTGCGCTTTATTCAATGATGCTTCGGCTGCTTTAAATTGATTTATTATTAGGTTAGGGGCTTTATCTTCATCAAGCTTTTTTTCTATACCACCTAACTGTCCTTTTACGGTTCGTATTCTTTTTATCACGTCTTCAGTAATATCTTTTGGTAGCATTAATTTTTTATTTGCGATAAAATTAGGTTTGTAGTAGGGTGTAGGCCAAATTTATTTTTTAAACCAATAGGAGGTGAGAGAAAAAGTTATTGAAAGTCTTTTACAACTTCCCCCAAATCAAACACTTTTACCCTTTCCATTTATTTACGATTTGAGAAGGGAACTTCGGCTGCGCTTCAATAACTCCCTGCAAAATTCACAACATTGGTTTATCGGTGGGTGTTTCATCAATTGGGGTATCTATTCTGACAAAGGAATAGCAAGGCTGTTAATCAAATATCTTTCTCTCTTTTACTTCTGGAGTATTTCTGAAATTTATATTCCTGTTGGGAATGAATGCTTGCACTAAAACTATTTAATAAATAAATCCACAGCCTCAATGCCCTGCTTTAATGTAGCTCCAACCTTTCTCCTGTTTGTCCATTAGCTCCAGCATTGCCACAGGCACAACAATGGCAGATGAAATTAATTCGCTTTTTAAAATGTTTAACCGTATCATCGAATTATTGCAAGCCGCTATTATTACCTGTTTGTTATTCACCAGGTCATCTATTTTTTCTTTTACAGTGGTTTTATCTTTTACCAAAGCATACACAGCTTTACCATGAAATACAACTTCAATTTTAGTTTGAGGGGAATTTTTTAAAACATTATTTACCTGCCTGATTACAGCACTGTGGTCTGCAGTATCGCTGCCTGCCATGTCAAAAACTATTTTATGTTGTTTTTTTTGAGCAGTTATATTTGTATTAAATATCACGGTGGATATCATTAAAAAAAAGACATATTTCATTTTACAGTATTTATTTTTTTGAAGGTATCTAAAGTTAACGCTATTTAATTTTGCACTATATAGTTGATAGGGTAATTATTATTTTCTATTATTTAGTTGATGCAGTGTTAATCATTTCTTTTCTCTTTGCAACAATAGGTTTAAAAGGTCCGTATTTATGTTGTTCTTCAGTAAAACCATCCGTGTATGGGCCAAAAGGATGGTCAATGGGTTTTGCTGCAATGTTGGGCCAATCGTTTTTGATATCACCAGCAGGGCGAGGTTGTGAGTTTACAAAAGCTGCAACATCCCATGCTTCTTCATCTGTTAATACAGGCGCCTGGTGAGAAGATTGGTTAAAAGGCATGTTATCTTTTACATAACCCGCCAAACGTGACAACCGAAATAAACCGGCACCCGTATTATAACTATTTTCACCCCATAACGGGGGGTAGGTATAACTTTTAGCATTCAAGGTTTTTAAGCCTTCACCATTTGGGGCATGACAGCTTTGGCAATGTTGATTATATATAACCTTTCCTTTTGCCGGGCTGGCAGCCCTGTCCAAGTATGCCAACTCAACAATACCTGCACCTTTAGGTTTTACTCCTTTTTTTACATTTTGCCCGAGCCACTGGATGTAGGCAACAATAGATCTCATTTCGTATTCCGAGGTATCCAATGTTTTGCCGTTTAAACTGCGTTGTAAGCAATCATTTACACGCTTGTGAATATTTTCAATTGTTCCGCTACGTTCTCTAAATCTCGGGTAGGTGGAAGCTACGGCACCATAATTATTACCCCATTGTCTTTTGCCTGCATCTAAATGGCAGTTCTGGCAATTCATTCCGTTACTTATTTGTTTTACCACCCCCTGCGGGCCTAAATATTTAGAAGTATTTGCAATTAAATCTTCTCCGTAGATAATCATTTTCCGTTTTTCTCCGGTTGTAATATGATCAGAATATAAACTTGGAGCCAACCAGTAATCCGGTGATTCTTCTTTAAATACTACTTCTGAAGTTTTCTTTTTTGCTATACCGCTTGCTACAACGCAGATAACCACCAAAAAAATCAGGTACATCGGCCAGTCTTCTTTCAAATATTTTTTGGCAGGCATCCTTTAATTTTTAGCGCCGGTATGAGCCATGGTAAAAGTGGTTATACTTATTGATATCATTATGCTGGCATGTTATAGATTACATTAAAATTAGTAATGTGAGATCTATTAACAATAATAATAGTTTATAATACTGAAATTTGTACTGAATAATTTACTTCCTTTCCATTTTGATTATGAAAGTTTTTCTTACAATAATACTT
>JBBJOK010000027.1:16012-18191 GCA_037721545.1 Chitinophagaceae bacterium | reverse complement strand
TGGCAGAGCGGTCTAATGCGGCGGTCTTGAAAACCGTTGACTGTTACAGGTCCGGGGGTTCGAATCCCTCTCTCTCCGCATACAGGTACACTATAATTAAGTTTTTCCCATTTGATTATTGTATTACTATTGCGATAAATGAATTTTATCTTTCCTTAACAATTACGAGATCATTAAGGTTGACAGTTATCGGAATAGAGCCAACCTGTACAATTGCTTTTTTACTTCTAATATCTTTTACAATACCAATCTGGCTTTTATTTTTCATTTTTACTTTTACACCAATTGTAATATCTCCACTTATTTCCTCAAATTTTTGCTCAACCCGTTTTTGTAGTTTCTCTGACACCTTTTTTTCTTTTTGCCCAAATAATAATGAATGAATAGTTTTAATAACCTGATTTTTATTTTCAGTTTTTCTCCATTCAATAACAAGTGCTTTCATCCTGCGTTCCAAATCTTTTAAATAATCCAACTTTTCTTCAGAAATCTTATTCTGATGTTTTAATAATTCTATTTGCTGATTGTGGCGCTCGTTATTTAGTATCACCTCCATTTGCATTTTTAAATCCTCATTCTCTTTAATAAGATTTCCAAGCTGCTTACTTTCCTTTTCCATTTTATCAAGATCCTGTTCCGTTCTGTTCAATAATTTATCCAAATTAAAATGTCCTTCATCCACAAGTTGTTTTGCTTTATTAAGTAAAGCTGGATGCAGCCCGATTCTTTCAGCAATAGAAAAAGTATAAGAACTTCCAGGCTTACCGGGGATCAATTTATACAATGGCATTAATTGCTGTTCATCAAAAGCCATTGCTCCATTAATTATCCCATTAACTTTATTGGCCATAACTTTTAAATTCAGGTAATGGGTTGTTACTATCCCAAATGAATGCTTTTTTGCCAACTCTTCCATGATCACTTCTGCAAAAGCGCCCCCAAGATTTGGGTCGCTACCACCTCCCAATTCATCTATAAAGAATAATGTTTTTCCATTAGCATTCTCCATAAAATATTTCATATTGCGGAGATGTGATGAATAAGTGCTCAATTCAAATTCAAGGCTTTGTGTATCACCAATATGTATTAATAATTGTTTAAAAATTCCAAACTCGCTATCGGCACTGCATGAGACAAGCAAACCACTTTGTAACATTATTTGCAACAACCCAACAGTTTTTAGCGTGACGGTTTTACCACCGGCATTCGGCCCGCTTATAACCAGAATACGGTTTTTATCATCAAGCGAAATACTAACTGGAATAACCGGCTTGTTTAATTTTTTATTATACAAAAAAAGTAAAGGATGATAAGCCTCAACTAAATTTAAATGTGCTTTGTCAATAAGGGTTGGGTAACTTCCGCCCGTAAGTACCGCTAATTTTGCTTTTGCTTTTATAAAATCATACTCCCCTAAAATATTGTGATACTCATTTAATAACAGCGCATAAATGCTTACGCTTGAAGTAAGCAACGCCAAAATCCTGTATACTTCTTTGCGTTCACTGTTTTCTAAAGAAAATATTTCATTGTTTAACCCGGTGGTTTCTTCAGGCTCAATAAATGATGTTCTGCGGCTATCACTTTCACCATGCAAAATGCCTTTAATCATTCTTTTTTGTTCAGCAAAAACTGCCAGCACTCTTCTTCCATTCATAAAGCTTTCCTCAATATCTGCGAGATAACCTTCCTTATTCATTCGGCTCACAATTCTGTCAAAGACCCTTCTGAGTTCATTTCTTTTTTTGTATAAGGCCATACGAATATTAGCTAAATCTTCACTCGCATTATCTTTAACTACACCCACTTCATCTAGTACTTCATTAATTAATTCTATGATAATTTTTTCGAAATAGCTTTTACTGATAACATTTTGCAAAGCAGGATATGCTAGTTTTCTTTCATTATCAAACCATTTAAATATTTGTCTGATATTTTCTGCTAGCTTTTTTATTTCTAAAAAATCTTCCCCGGTTAAAACTGCACCTGCTATACTTAAAAGTTTTAACTGCTTGGTAAGATTAAATACATCGCCATCTGGAAAGGGTAAATTACTTTGAAGTAATAACTTGTACTCATGAGTTTGCTGAAGTTGCAGCTCTATAAATTCTTTCTTGGTATGGATGCGAAGATTCTCAGCCTTATGTTTTGCATATTCCGTTTTGCAATGATCAGCGAG
>JBBJOK010000027.1:13635-15912 GCA_037721545.1 Chitinophagaceae bacterium | reverse complement strand
AATGCATGCATGCCTTTCATAACCAAATAAGTCATATCAAACTCATACCATTTTTTTGCGAAATTGGGATCGTATTTAGCAAAGTGATGATTATTTTGAAATAACTCACCCATCATAATTACTCCCCATGGAGTAGTATTTTTTGAATGATCTCCGTTATTAAAATTACTATATCCCAGTTTGTGGCCAAACCAGTTAACTACAGCACCCTGAATGGGGCCCATTAAAAAATGAATAGGCAATAAGAGATACCACCAAAAACTTGGAGCAAAAATTATGTAAAATGTAATGTAAAAAGCGCCAAATAATAATCTTGTAATGGAGCTATGCCCAATTTTATCAAGGGTATGCCAAACCGGAATATATTCTTTTGTAAACTGGGGGTCAGGCAAATTTTGACCTGTAACAAATGCTCTAAAAATTTTAGCAGTATGGAGCATCATGTGCCATATATCCTTAAAAAAATGCGGCGAATGAGGATCTTTTTCCGTATCGCTATAAGTATGATGCATTCTATGCATTACAGCATAAGCCCGGGGTACTAAGTATGAAGAGCCCTGTACAAACCATGTCATAAAATAAAATACTTTTTCCCAACCCTTACTGGTGGTGTACATCTGGTGGGATGCATATCTATGTAAAAAAAATGAATGAAAAAACAAAGAGAAAAACCAGTGGCAAACAAAGAAAATAAGGATGGCTAGCATGTTGAAATTATTATGGTATTATAACAATCAAAATTACGGTTAATTCTTTAAAGTGGTTTTAGTTAGTCATAGATTAACTTATCTATAGTATTTACTTGTTGATCCTCACTCTTCTAAGCTCCAACAAATTTAAACTGTTTGCAATAAATGATGTTACGTAAGGGTGTACAAGATGTATTACCATATCATACCACAAAGGTACAACGGGTGCATCATTCATTACATACCTATCTGCAGCCTGATAAATCTCATTTCTTAAAGAATCATTCTTTTCACCTAACGCTTTTTCATATAAAATATCAAACTCAGCACTTTTATATCGTGTATAATTTGGTGGCGCCGGATTCTTACTATAAAATACGCTAAGGTAATTTTCTGCATCCGGATAATCTGCTATCCAGCTTGCCCGAAAAAATAAAGCCTGCGATTTAGAAGTTTGTTCAAGCAATAAACTTTTTTGAATTGCTTCAACCTGCACATTTATACCTACCTGTTGCAACTCGTTGGCAATATAACTTCCTAAATCAGCATATTGCGGTATCGTTAATAATTTTATTTGAGGTAACCCGTCGCCATTAGGGAAGCCGGCTTCGTTTAGTAATTGAAGTGACTTTGCCTGGTCATAATGATATCCCCTCACTTTTATTGAATCAAATGATGGCAGTCCAGCCGGAACAAAACCACTCTCTGCAGCAGTCCCAATAGAATTCCTGACATACAACATCATCTTTTTTCGATCAATACCATAATTAATTGCCTGCCGTATTTTTTTACTTTTTAAAGGGGAATTTTTTAAAGCATCATTTGTTGTGTCAAATAAAATTCCCAGGTACTCTACATTGAGATAGGAATGTTTTTGCAAAACGATCTTTCCTTCCCACTCTTTTCTTAACTCACCTTTCTTAGTTAATACTTCATCTTTAAATGATGCGTCGATATCATTTATAAAATCCAATCTCTTTTGTTGAAATTCTAAGAACTCGGTTGCCTTGCTGTCATAAAATGTAACTTTAATACCATCCAAATACGGCAATGCAATTCCCGTACTATCTTTTTCAAAATAATTTTTGTTTTTAGTTAGGATCAATGCCTGGCCTTCTTCCCACGCTTTAAATGCAAACGGACCTGTTCCACAGGGGTGACTGCGAAAATCCTTCCCATATTTATCAATCACTTCGAAAGGCACTACAGAACAATATTGCATGCTAATGATCCCCAGAATTGGATTGAAAGGTTTTAATAATTTTAATTGAAAAGTAGTATCATCTATTGCTTTAAATCCATCGGCAGAATCCACTCTACCATTAAATATCCAAGCACCACTGCTGGCAGTGTTCTTGTCAATAATTCTTTTAAAACTATATTCAACATCTTTGGCAGTCATCACTCTTCCTTTGCCATTAGTAAAAACCTCATTATCATGAAACAAAACGTCATTGCGCAAATGAAAGGTGAAGGTTAAATTATCAGGAGAAATATCCCATGACTTGGCAAGTGAAGGAACAATATTTAAATTGTCATCTGTCTCTACCAATGTGTTATAAATTTGATGAACTGCCCACATTACAGA
>JBBJOK010000027.1:2029-13535 GCA_037721545.1 Chitinophagaceae bacterium | reverse complement strand
ATGTTTTAAAATATGATATAACCGTTAAACCGGATTTTACTACCAAAACAATTTCCGGCAAAAACATAATTACCTATTATGATAGCGGTGTAACAACAATGCAACTTGATCTGCAGCAACCCATGATGATTGATAGTATTGTGTATGAGAATAATAAATTAAACTTTAGAAGAGAAGGCAATGTTTACTGGGTAAGTGTACGGGATTCATTAGGGCGATATAAAATTAAGCCCGGTATAACATCGCTCACTGCATTTTTTCATGGCAAACCTAAGGGAGCTATAAATCCTCCATGGGATGGAGGCTGGATATGGAAGAAAGATCATAATGGAAATCCCTGGATGAGTGTGGCATGCCAGGGTTTGGGAGCAAGTGTTTGGTATCCCTGTAAAGATCATCAAAGCGATGAACCTGATAGCGCTGCATTACATATTATTGCCTCATCCGATCTTGTCGGCATTGGCAATGGTAAATTGAGAAGTAAGATTGATAATAATGATGGCACCCATACCTACTCATGGGCTGTAGTTAATCCTATAAACAATTATAACATCGTTCCCTACATTGGAAAATATGTAAATTTTAATGAATTATATAAAGGAGAAAAAGGTAATCTTGAAATGGATTATTGGGTACTTGATTACAATCTTGAAAAAGCTAAGAAACAATTTACAGATGCTCCTAAAATGATGAAAGCATTTGAGCATTGGTTTGGTCCCTACCCTTTTTATGAAGATGGTTATAAATTAATTGAATCTCCTCATCTTGGTATGGAGCATCAGAGCGCTATTGCTTACGGTAATAACTATAAAAATGGATATTACGGAAAAGATCTATCTGAAACAGGATGGGGAATGAAATTTGATTTTATAATTATACACGAAAGCGGCCATGAATGGTTTGCAAATAATATTACCACGAAAGATATTGCTGATATGTGGGTGCACGAAAGCTTTACTAATTACTCAGAGACATTATTTACTGATTACTATTATGGAAAAAAAGCAGGTAATGAATATGTTATTGGTACAAGAAAAAAAATTGCTAATGATATTCCGATTATTGGATCGTATGGAGTGAATAATGAAGGCAGTACTGATATGTATTACAAGGGAGGCAACATGTTACATACTATTCGCCAAATAATTAATAATGATGAAAAGTTCAGAACCATATTGAGAGGTTTAAACAAAACATTTTATCATCAAACTGTAACCTCCAGGCAAATTGAAAATTATATCAATAAAAATTCTGGCAAAGATTTTTCAAAAGTATTTGACCAGTATTTAAGGACTACTTTGATACCCACTTTAGAATATAAAATCGAAGGATATACGCTGAAATATCGATGGATAAATTCTATTAAAGGATTTGACATGCCTGTAAAAATATTTTTTAAACAGGTACAATGGCTTAAACCAACAGAACAATGGAAAACATTGAGCATGTATCCTGAAGGGGATATAAATTTTTCCGTAGATAAAAATTTTTATATCAATGTAAAAAAATTGTAGGCAATCAAATGGATGATATAAACAGATTGCTTCTTACTTTCTTTATATACTTTAGCTGCTTATTTACTTATTAATATGTCCCAGATACGAAAGCAAAGTATCATATCCACCATATTTGTTTACCTGGGGTTTGCTATTGGCTTCATCAATACCTATTTTTTAACCCGACAGGGATTTTTTACTGAGTCGGAATATGGCTTGATAAATATATTTATCGCTGTGGGATATCTCATGTTTGCTTTTGCAAATATGGGGATGACTTCAGTTATGTATAAATTTTATCCTTACTACCAGGATAATTTAACGAAAAAGAATAATGATCTTCTCACATGGGCCTTGCTAATAAGTATCATTGGATTTATTTTAGTAATCATTTTTGGTTACATTTTTAAAGATCTTGTGATCAGAAAATTCAGCACCAATTCCCCTGAATTTGTAAATTATTATTTTTGGATTTTTCCTTTTGGTTTTTCAATTCTGCTATATTCCATTTTTGAAGTGTATGCATGGAATTTAAAAAAATCAATCCTTACAACATTTCTTAGGGAAGTTCTTTTTCGCGTTATAACAGGCATTTTAATATTTATGTTATCCTATAACTTAATTGATTCGTATGACACTTTTATAAAATTGTATGCTTTCAGTTTTGCAATAGTGGCATTATCTCTTTTATTTTACCTTATCTGGAAAAAACAATTAAGTATAACATTTGATGTAAGCAGAGTAACAAAAAAATTCTATAAAAAAATTATATCGCTTGCCTCCCTTGTATATGTTGGTGGATTAGTTTTTATGATTGCACAGTTTATAGAAACACTTGTGATAATGTCTGTAGTGGGAACTGCAGCCGCAGGAATATTTGCCCTCGCCAGTGTTTTAACAGGATTGGTGCAGGCTCCGCAAAGAGGTGCCATAGCCGCTGCTATCCCTGTGTTATCAAAAGCATGGAAAGACAAAAATTACAATAAAATAAATCTAATCTATCAACGGTCTGGCATAAATCTCTTAATCGCTTCTTTGGGATTGTTTTTATTGGTGTGGTTAAATTATGTAGATGCAGTTGAAGTCTTCAAACTACGCCCGGCTTATCTTGATTCAAAATGGGTATTTTTTTTTATTGGCCTGGCTAAAATAGTTGACTTGGGTACCGGGGTTAACTCTCAAATCATAGGCACTTCAGTGCATTGGCGATTTGAATTTGTTTCCGGAATAATCTTGCTTTCGCTGGCGCTACCACTAAATTATTTTCTGGTTAAAGAGTTTGGCATCATAGGAGCAGCATATGCCCATCTCATTTCATTTAGTGCATACAATGCCATAAGGATCATTTTTCTAAAGAGAAAATTCAATATGCAACCTTTTAGTAATAAAACTGCTTATGCAATTATCCTGGCATTTACAGCATATGCAATTTGCTATTATTCGTTTTCAGACATGGATGGTTTTACAGGGATACTTATAAGAAGTATAGTTTTTTTATTTCTATATGGTGGTGCAGTAATTTATTTTAATCTTTCGCCTGATGTGCTGCCTGTATGGAAAGCAATACAAACAAAAACAGGAATAAAAAAAGGAGATCGTTACCGATCTCCATGATAATAAAAATATTTTACTGACTACTGATTTATTCTTCCGCCACTAATAAATCTTTTAGAATAATAACTATCATTAAGATTGCTAATAGTTATGCCTTTGCTGGATGAAGCGTGTACAAAACGATTGTTAGCAAGAAAAACTCCAACATGAGATACACCGCCACGGGTATTAAAAAAAACCAGATCACCCGTCATTAAATTTTCTTTATCTAAACGCTCACATATTTTATATTGCTCCCTTGCAGTACGGGGCACAGAAAAAGTATAAATTGAAGACATTAAGGTTCCGCTAAATGCACTGCAATCAATTCCCTTTTTGGTAGTACCGCCCATTCTGTAATGTGTTCCGTACCAATCATCAATAAAACGATAAAGTTCTTTATTCGTTAATTCTTCTACATCAACATCCATCATCATAGCATATTTAAATTGTGTTGATGAAAGTGTTTCAATACTATTTTCTATGACTTCATCTTTTGATTCCATTGCATTTTCACCAATCACACCTGTTGATCCATCTACAGGAGCCGCGGCATTTACAACTGGTGTTAAAGAAATGAAGTTTAAAAAATTTAAGGCCAGAAGATGTTTATTGTTAATTATTTTAAGCGTGTTTATTGAATATTGGGCTTTTACAGTTCCGGTACCACACGCTAATAACAGTGCAATCAATGCGAGTATGTTTTTCAATGCTTATGGAATTTTGTAACACATATGAAGCGACATACATGCGGGTTAATAAAAGTAATTTTCTCTAGCAATACAAATGTAGACCTGCATATTGGGTAAAACAACCCAACATGGTTATTACGTCTTTTGCAGGCATTGGATTAATCATAATAAGTTTTGAATATTTATGTGGAAAACTGAAAAATTACCCGCAATGTTTTTAACGATATTTGTAAAAATTGTTTTGATATAAAACACCCATGAAGTTCTCTCATCTCCACGTACACACACAATTTTCACTTCTTGATGGTGCAGCATCAATTAAAAATTTATATAGCAAAGCAATTAGCGATGAAATGCCTGCTCTTGCCATCTCAGATCATGGAAATATGTTTGGCGTATTTGAATTTGTAAAACAGGCATACAATCATAAAAATGAAGATGGGTCTTTAAAAGTTAAGCCAATTGTAGGTTGTGAATTTTATATTACTGAGAACAGGCATATAAAACAATTTAGCAAAGAAGTTAAAGATCCCCGGCATCATCAAATATTACTGGCAAAAAATGAGATCGGTTATAAAAATTTAGTTAAGCTTACTTCTATTGGGTACATAGAAGGCATGTATTCCAAATACCCCCGAATCGATAAAGAATTAATTCATAAACATCATGAAGGGTTGATAGCAACCACTTGTTGTTTAGGCGCATTAGTTCCGCAGATTATTTTAAAAAAGGGAGAACAAGAAGCAGAGAATGAATTTAAGTGGTGGTTGAACATTTTTCAAAAAGATTACTATGTTGAACTGCAAAGGCATGGTATTCCTGAACAGGATAAAGTGAATTTAGTGCTGTTGAAATTTGCAAAAAAATATGGAGTAAAAATTATTGCCAGCAACGATTCTCATTATGTTGATGAAAAAGATTTCAATGCACATGATATTCTACTTTGCATCAATACAGGAGAAAAACAGGCTACACCTGCATTAAGAGAATTTGCGGATGATGATGTATCTATAAAAAATAAACGCTTTGCCTTTCCTAATAACCAGTTCTATTTTAAGAACACTCAAGAGATGCATAGCGTTTTTGATGATCTTGAAGAAGCCATTGATAATACTAATGAAATAGTTGATAAGGTTGATGTGCTTGATTTGAAAAGAGATATTTTATTACCTCATTTTACGGTACCTAAGGAATTTAATTCTCAAGATGAATACCTTGAACATCTCACATGGACAGGCGCTAAAGAACGATACAAAGATCTTACTCCCGAAATTGAGGAACGTTTGAATTTTGAATTATTCACTATAAAAACAATGGGATTTGCGGGGTACTTTTTAATTGTAAGCGATTTTATAATTGCAGGTAAAAAGTTGGGCGTGTTTGTAGGACCAGGTCGTGGCTCAGCGGCTGGTTCTGTAGTAGCGTATTGTATCGGGATTACGAACATTGATCCTATAAAATATAATTTACTCTTCGAAAGATTTTTAAATCCTGATAGAAAGTCAATGCCTGATATTGATACGGATTTTGATGATGAAGGAAGGCAAAAAGTTTTAAATTATGTAGTTGAAAAATATGGAAAGAACCAGGTAGCACAAATTATCACGTATGGTACGATGGCTGCAAAAATGAGTATAAAAGATGTGGCCAGAGTTATGGATCTTCCATTGGCAGAAAGCAATGCTTTAGCAAAACTTATTCCTGATCGTCCCGGCACTTCATTAAGAAGGGTTTTACAGGCGCCACTTACAGGAGAAAAATCTTTACAGGAAGAAGGCGTTGGAGGTGATGATCTGGAAAATATAAAAAAGCTAAGAGAAATTTATAAAGGGAATGATATGCAGGCTAAAGTTTTGCATGAAGCAGAAATTTTAGAAGGTTCCGTTCGCAACACCGGTATACATGCCTCAGCAATTATAATTGCACCAAAAGATCTTACTGATCTTATTCCTGTAGCCTCATCAAAAGATTCTGAGCTTTGGCTAACACAAATTGATGGAAATAATATTGAAGCAGCCGGTGTTTTAAAAATGGACTTTCTTGGTTTGAGAACCCTTAGCATTTTAAAAACGGGTTTACGCCTCATTAAACAAAATCATGGAATTGTAATAGATCTGGATTCGCTAACGCTTGATGATGATAAAACCTACAAACTTTACCAGCGTGCTGATACCAACGGAACATTTCAATTTGAAAGTGCCGGCATGCAAAAACATTTAAGAGATCTTAAGCCTGATACATTTAATGATCTTATTGCAATGAACGCCTTGTTCCGCCCAGGGCCCATGGCATATATACCGAGTTACATTGAACGTAAACATGGCAGGGAACCCATAGAATATGACCTGCCGGAAATGGAGGAGATCTTAAAAGATACTTATGGCATCACCGTATACCAGGAACAGGTGATGTTGCTTTCTCAAAAGCTTGCAGACTTTAGCAAAGGCGATGCAGATTATTTGCGCAAAGCCATGGGCAAAAAAGACCGTAAGCAATTGGATAAAATGAAAGCACAATTTATTTCCGGCGGCAATGCTAAAGGATTTAAACCTGGTACACTGGAAAAGATCTGGACCGATTGGGAAAAATTTGCACAATACGCTTTTAATAAATCGCACTCTACTTGTTATGCGTTGGTAGCTTATCAAACAGGCTATTTAAAAGCGCACTATCCCAGTGAGTATATGGCCGCAGTTTTAAACCATGCAGGCAGCATTGAAAAAATCACCTTCTTTATGGAAGAGTGTAAACGAATGGGTTTAAAAGTATTGGGTGCGGATATTAATGAATCACAAAAAGGTTTTGCAGTAAATAAAAATGGGGAAATAAGATTTGGCTTTAGCGGCATGAAAGGTGTGGGTGAAGCAGCATTAGAAGGCATTATTGAAGAAAGGGAAAAGCGTGGGCATTTTACATCAATATACGATCTGATAAAAAGAGTAAATCAAAGAACGGTAAATAAAAAATCTCTTGAAAGCCTTGCTTATGCAGGCGCATTTGATTGTTTTAAAAATATTCATAGGGCACAATATTTTTATACCGCACCCGGCGATAATGCAACTGGTCTGGAGAAAATAATCAGGTTCGGCAATCAATACCAGTCACAATTAAGTAGTAGCTCCAATACCTTGTTTGGTGATTTGCAGATGGAAGAAGTAAGTCCACCCCGGTTATATGAATGCGACCCCTGGCCCTTGATAAAATTATTGGATTATGAAAAAGATGTTACAGGAATGTTTATCAGTGGGCATCCCCTGGATAATTATAAATTTGAAATAAAATATTACGGGCTTACGCCTGTTGCTGAGTTTAATGAGTTTAAAGAAGCCGTAAACCTGCATCCAAACCCTGGAAGAAATTTTAGAATGGCAGGATTGGTCGCCGATGCACAACATCGTATTTCAAAAAACGGAAACAAATATGGCGTTTTTTTTATTGAAGATTATTCCGCCAAAATGGAACTTACTTTATGGAGTGATGATTATATAAGATTCAGTAATTATTTAGACGCAGGAATGGTAATTTACCTTACAGGTTGTTTCAGGCAACGATATAATAAATCGGAATTTGAATTTAAAGTAAGCAGCATTAGTTTATTGGAAAGTATGATGAAGGTGTGCACTAAAAAATTGCAAATTGAACTTCATCCTAAATTTATAGATGAAAATATTATCGGCTTTGTTGAAAATAATGTAAAGAAATTTCCTGGTAAGTCCAGCCTTAAGTTTTGTTTATCAGAACCATCAGCAAAATTAAAAGTAGGTATGTTTACATTAGAAAATGGCTTTGAAATGAATGATGAAATGGCCAGATTTCTGCAAGAGAAACCGGAATTGGAGGTGCAGGTAGAAATAACCTGATAGTCCACATAAACAAGCGTTCTAACAAATTCTACAACTCCTACTTACTTATTCTGATCACTTTATCATTACTACCATTTCCTGTACAAACAAAAACTTTTCCATCAGGCGTAACACAAACATCACGCAAGCGGCCAAATTGGCCACGGTAAAATTCATTTACCTTTTCTACTTTATCTCCTGCCGTATTTAATTGAAGCTGGTATAAAGTGTTGTCTTTTAAAGTTGCCATCAGCAAAGAATTTTTCCACTGGGATATATAATTATTATCATAATAATCAATACCACAAACAGCCAGTGTTGGTGTCCATGCATATATGGGTTCAACTATATTATTGGCTAAACAAAAAGTTTGTTCTGCATTGTCGTTGCAAAAACCCTGTACATTAGGCCAGCCATAATTTTTTGCTTTTTGTATAATATTTACTTCATCATCGCTGTTAGCCCCATGCTCAGATGCATATAATTTATTGTTGGCAAAAACTAATCCTTGTGCATTTCTATGACCTAAACTCCATACAGCACTTGCGGGATTTGGATTATCTCCCGGTATAGTGCCATCAAGATTTATCCGGAGTACTTTGCCATTTAATGAAGATAAATTTTGTGGACTCGATTGATTGGCTGCATCTCCAGTTGTAATAAATAATTTTAAATCTGCGGAAATTAATAACCTGCAACCATTGTGTATGCCTGCAGCATTTATGTTATCCAATACGATTACAGGATTAATAAGTGTAGAACCATTATAAATAAAACGAACAACTTTTTCTGTATAAGCACCATTTTTATCGTAATTATATGCAACAAAAACATGTGGTGTAGAAGTAAAATTTGGGTGAAGTACCATCCCAAGTAATCCCCCCTCTCCAGTTGATTTCACGTCAGCAATAGTTGATACTGAAGTAACAGTTCCTGTTCCTGTGTCTACTCTGCTGATTCTTCCCCCTCGCTCTGTCATCCATAATTTGCCGTCGGCACCCCAAAGTAATTCCCAGGGATTGTTGAGTCCTTGTGTAATAATTTTAGCCTGTATGGAACCATTAGGAATAATTGGGTCAACAATAATAGGTTTGTCTGGATCTGCTTGTTTACATGAATTAGCTAAGAGGGATATAATAAAAAAAATAGCGAAATTAATATTGAGCATTACTTAGTTTATTTTTGATGTTAGTACAAAAAGCCAATTTAATATTCAACAAGAGTATACATGAGAAACTTCAAATATGTATGGATTTAAATAAGGCATTATTGTAAAAATGTGACCCTTTGGCATATAATTATCAAATTCAGGCATTAACATTGAGTGGATAAGTCAAATCAACATCTTAAAATGTTTGGATGTAATTTTGTAAGATACAATCTCTACATACAAACTAATAAACACTAAAATATAAAAAATTATGGCACACGAATTTACAGATGCAAACTTTAAAGAGGAAGTTTTAGATTCAGAGAAATTATCAGTAATTGATTTTTGGGCGGAATGGTGTGGGCCTTGCCGTGCAATAGGACCTGTAATTGAAGAACTTGCAAAAGATTATGACGGGAAAGTTAATGTTGGTAAGGTAAATGTTGATACGAATCCACAGATAAGTATGAATTATGGTATCACTTCTATTCCGGCAATTCTGTTTGTAAAAGGTGGTAAAGTAGTAGATAAATTAGTAGGCGCACAACCGAAAGCTAATTTTGTAAAAAAGATTGAGGCGTTGAAGTAAATAAGCAACTTCCTATAAATTAAATGCCGGACTTGTTCCGGCATTTGTGTTTATTATAAGATGTACATCCCTTGTATCACTTAATCTAATTTTAGCTCAGGATCATGTTTGTGTTTAAACAATACCAAAAAAAGAATGGCTATTATTAATGCATAGATTGCAAAGGCAAGCCAGATGCCATGCCAGTCTTTGGCACCCTCTGGCCCGGTATAATAATTATCTATCAAATACCCGCTTACTTTGCTTCCAAAAAAAGCCCCTACTCCATTTGTCATCATCATAAATAATCCCTGTGCACTTGACCTTATTTTTGGATCTGTGTTAGTTTCTACAAACAAGGACCCTGAAATATTAAAAAAGTCAAATGCCATACCATACACAATACAGGATAAGATGATCATCCACAATCCTTCTGCCGGATCACCGTAAGCGAATAACGCAAAACGCAACACCCATGCTATCATTGAAAACAACATCACCTGTTTAATACCAAACCTCTTGAGAAAAAATGGAATCGTGAGAATAAATAAGGTCTCTGAGATTTGAGAAATGGACATGATGATAGTGGAATACTTTACTACAAATGAGTCCGCATATTCCGGGATCTTTTTAAAATCATCTAAAAATGTATCCCCATACATGTTGGTCAATTGTAACGCAGCACCCAAAAACATTGAAAAAATAAAGAACAAAGCCATTTTATAATTTGAGAAAAGCTTAAAAGCTGTAAGCCCCAATTGCTCAAGTAAACCGGCATCTTTTGCAATTGCTTTTTGAGGGGGGCATTTGGGTAATGTAAAAGAATATATCCCTAAAAGAATTGCTACAACACCAGCTATTATAAATTGATTAGCGTTTGCCTTACTTCCGGAAAGATTGGTGATCCACATTGCTGCAATGAACCCTACAGTTCCCCAAACGCGAATGGGCGGAAACACTTTTACAACATCATAATTATTGGTTTTTAAAATATTATATGCAATTGAATTGGATAAAGAAATTGTTGGCATATAACAGATCATCGCACCAAAAATTACATAATACAACGTATCAGCATCCTGTACGTAAGGAACATAAAACAATATTAATCCATACAGTATGTGCAATATGCCGTAAAGTTTTTCTGCGTCCAGCCATTTATCAGCAATTATGCCTGTTAACGCAGGCATAAACAATGATGAAAGTGCCAAAGTAGAAAAGATAGCTCCAAATTGAACTCCCGTTCCTAAGTTATTTGTAAAAAAATAAGTTGCAATCGTTATTAACCAGGCACCCCAAACAAAGAACTGCAAAAAGCTCATTATGGTAAGGCGAATTTTAATGCTCATTTTAATCTGTTTTTAGTTTACAATTTTATGGCAGTAAAAAAATCATTTTCAAACCTGCAACGCTGAAAATACGTAAATCCATTAAGCCTGTTTATTATAATTTGAAAGATAATGTAACTCACTTTATCAGGCTATTAAAAATAAATCTTAATTTTAAAGCATCATAATCGTTCTGCTAACATTATTGCTTGTATACCGAATTTAAAAATTTGTATTGAAAAGATTAGTACTATCCATTTGTTCGGTAATAATAGCCACCCTATCATTTTCTCAACAAAAAAATAAAGAAAAAGATATAACCCGTTGTGGCACTATGCTTCGGGTAGAACGAATATTGCAATCTTTACCGCAGGCAAGAACACGTTCCCAACAATCCTCCATTACTTCATCAGGAGCAACTGCCAATAATTATCGTACGAACGCAATTGTTACCATCCCTGTAGTTGTACATATCGTTTTACCTAACCCTGAATTTGTAACTGATGCTAACGTACAGTTTCAAATTGATAAATTAAACCTGGATTTTTCAGGATTTAACCCTGATAGTAATAATATCCCTAATGAATTTAGGCCACTAAGGGGCCATAGTCAAATAAGATTTACCCTGGCCCGCCGAACACCTTCAGGCGTTTTGACAAATGGTATCAACAGAGTACGAAGTAATACCGGCTCAGATGTAACTCAAATCATAGACCCTATCAAACGTACTTCTTTGGGCGGAGCTGATGCCTGGGATCCTAATTCTTATTTAAACATTTGGGTAGGCCTCGATGCTAGCAGACAAGATATTTTAGGTTATGCTCAATTTCCTTCTTC
>JBBJOK010000027.1:0-1929 GCA_037721545.1 Chitinophagaceae bacterium | reverse complement strand
AGGATTAAAAACTTCAGTAGCAGGAATAATTCCACCTGGTGCAATTACGTTGGATGCCTCTCCGGTACAATCTGTGAATCCCGGAGGAAATGAAATAGTAGGATGTACCTCTTTTACTTTTCCCTCCACATTTGCATGCCCTGGTAATTTTACTCCAAAAGTGAGAATAAGAAATAATGGGTTAAATACTTTGAATACGGTTACCGTTGGTGTGATAATAAATGGATCGCCTCCGGTTACCATGAATATTTCCCCTAAGCTTCCTTTTGGATCTACAACCGTTGTGAGTTTTCCTTCTGTACCCGTTACTACAGGTACATTTACTATTAAATATTATACAGCAAATCCGAATGGGATAAACCCTGACCAGGTTCCATCTAATGATACCCTGACAACGACCCTGTTAGTAGCAACTCCATTGCCAATACCATTTTCAGAAGGTTTTGAAGGCAGTACCTTTCCACCTCCGGGATGGTCAATCATTAACCCACACGGAGATTTTACCTGGGTTAGAGTAAGCCCCGGAAACAACAGTAATTTTTCGGCTGCAATCGATAATTATAATAATGACCGGCCCGGGAGAATTGATGAATTGAGAACACCAAGAATTACCTTTTCACCAACAGATTCTGCATTATTACTTTCCTTTGACGTAGCTCATAAATACTATCCTGATGTAACCAACTATGATACATTGACCGTTCTGGTTTCAAAAGATTGCGGAGCTTCATTTACAACCGTATATAAAAAATGGGGGCCAGAACTTGCAACGGCTGATACTTCTACCTTACCATATATTACTCCTGCCAATTCTGATTGGCGAACTGAAAAAGTATCTATAACCGGAAGCCTATTATCTGCAGGCAACATTATTGTAGCCTTTAGAAATACCAATCGTTTTGGTAATAATATTTTTCTTGATAACGTTAATATTACAAAACCGGGGCCCGGCGATTTACAACTGGTTTCTATTGATGAACCAGGATCAATAATTTGCACGCCGGCTGTAACCCCTGTAGTAACTGTAAAAAATGCAGGAAGCGAACCGATTAAAAACTTTAATATTTCTTACTCTCTAGATAATGGCCCTGCCGTATCAACCTCCTTTACCTCAGTAAACTTAACACCAGGGCAGCAATTAAGTGTAACATTAAACCCACCATTTTCTGTTTCACCTGGTGTTCATACGATTAAAGTTTTTTTATCTGATGTTCAAACTTCTGTTAGTTCGAAAGATCAAAATCAATCGAATGATACATTAACCAAAGTGTTCACATTGGTTGGCAGATTGAACATTCCCGTAAGCGAAGGTTTTGAGTCCCCTGTTTTTCCTCCTGTTAATTGGGCTGTAGATAACCCGGATGGATCAATCACATGGGAAAGAACAACCACAGCTGCAAAAACAGGCGTTGCTTCTATGGTGATAAGAAATTTTGATTACACAGCTACAAATACCATTGACAAATTTGTATCTCCTGTACTTACAGGTGGAAGCGCTTTTGATTCCTTATTTGTATCCTTCGATCTTGCATACGCTCTCGGAACAAATGGTGTTAATGGTAATTTTGATACGTTGGAATTACAGGTTAGCAGAAATTGCGGGCTAACTTTTACAACTGTTTGGAAAAAATGGGGCACTGATCTGCGTACATCTACCAGGAATGGCAGGTTTGTTCCTACAGCAAGCGACTGGAAAAATATCAGAGTTTATTTATCTCCCTTTGTAAATACAATGGATTTTCAGGTATACTTTGTAGCAAAAGGTAATAAGCAAAATAATCTTTATATAGATAACATTAATATTTTTGGAATTTCATTACCGCAGCGCTTAAAAGATCAGGGTTATCTAATTTATCCAAATCCTTTTTCAACATCGTTTATAATTCAACATCGTTTTCCCCCGGATAATCTTCAGAAAATAACACTCCA
>JBBJOK010000251.1:3209-4715 GCA_037721545.1 Chitinophagaceae bacterium | reverse complement strand
GCAACAGACAGCCATCTTGAAACTGAAATAGGTATTGATGACTTTCCAACTCCTGAACAGCTTTGGGAGAAGTACAAAAAATATAAAGGCATAGCAACACCAGAAGCGGAAAAAATTGCAGCACAAGATTATTACTTTGACGGAACAAACCGCAAACCCAGATACTACCAGCAAATTGCAATTAACAGAACAGTTGAAGCTATTGCGAAAGGACAAAACAGGATTTTGTTGGTGATGGCAACAGGCACAGGTAAAACTTACACTGCTTTTCAAATCATTCACCGGCTTTGGAAAAGCGGAACAAAAAAACGTATTCTGTTTTTAGCTGACCGCAATTCTTTAATTGACCAGACACGAAGAGGCGACTTCAAACACTTTAAGGATAAAATGACTGTGGTAAAGCAACGCATGGTTGACAAGAGCTATGAAATTTATCTTGCATTGTATCAGGGGTTGACTGGAAACGATGATGAAAAAAATATCTACAAACAATTTTCGCCGGAGTTCTTTGATTTGATTGTGGTGGATGAGTGCCATCGTGGAAGTGCAAGAGAAGACAGTGCATGGAGAGAGATTTTACAATACTTCAAAAATGCAACACAAATAGGTTTAACAGCTACACCAAGAGAAACAAACACGATTAGCAATATTGAATATTTCAGAGAACCGATTTACACCTATTCACTTAAGCAAGGAATAGATGATGGCTTCCTTGCTCCTTATCGTGTGGTGAGAGTTGGACTAAATATTGACCTTGAAGGTTGGCGACCTGATGAGGGAAAATTAGATAAAGATGGAAACCTGGTTGAGGATAGAATTTACAACCGCAGAGATTTTGAAAGAACATTAGTAATTGATGAACGAACCGACACAGTCGCAAAAAAACTTACTGAATTTTTGAAAGGTTATGACCGCTATGCAAAGACAATTGTTTTTTGTCAGGATATTGACCATGCAGAACGTATGCGTTCTGCGTTGCAGCGGCACAATGCCGACATCGCCGCTACCAATCATAAATATGTGATGCAGATTACAGGCGATAATGATGAAGGCAAAAGGGAGTTGGACAATTTCATCAATCCCGAAGAAAAATTTCCGGTGATTGCTACCACATCGGAATTAATGACTACCGGTGTAGATGCTCAAACCTGCAAAGTGATTGTGTTGGATTGCAACATTGCCAGCATGACCAAGTTCAAACAAATCATCGGCAGAGGCACACGGATAAATGAAGAATACGACAAATTGTTTTTCACAATACTTGATTTCAGGAATGCAACCGACTTGTTTGCAGATAGAGATTTTGACGGTGACCCGATTAGAATTAAACCAGTAACAGAGGACACCGACCTCACTACAATTGTTGATGAAGAAGAAAACGACACTTCACCAATTATTGATGAAATATCAGGCGATGAAATAAAGGTAGAAAAACCTGAAATCCGTTACCCGGAGAATGACCTTGTTTCTACAGTACATGAACCAAGACAAAAAATATATGTGAAC
>JBBJOK010000251.1:0-3109 GCA_037721545.1 Chitinophagaceae bacterium | reverse complement strand
GCAATTAAAGAATTAGAAACAGAACTTTATAAAACAGCATGAGTAACATTTCAGGTATTATCGGAGCAATAAGAACAATCATGTGGCAGGACACAGGATTGAACGGAGATGCACAACGTATAGAGCAATTAGGCTGGATGCTTTTCTTAAAAATATTTTCCGACAAAGATTTGGAAATGGAGTTGATGGATTCAAAATACAACTCTCCAATTCCCATTGAATTTCATTGGATAAAAGAAAAAGGAAATTGGGCTGGTGATGATGAAGGAATGACTGGTGATGCACTCTTAGAATTTGTTGACCGAAAATTATTTCCTGCATTGCGTAACATTAACGTAGCCACAGGCAACCGCAGGGCATTGATAGTTCGTGAAGTATTTGAAGGCAACAACAACTACATGAAAAGCGGAATCAACATTCGCAAAGTGTTGAACAAACTAAACGAAATTGATTTCAATGTTTCCAAAGACCGCCATGCTTTTGGTGAATTGTATGAAAACATATTAAAGGAATTGCAGAGTGCAGGTAAAAGCGGGGAGTTCTACACACCTCGGGCATTAACACAATTTATTACCGACATTATTAATCCGCAGTTGGGCGAAAAGATGTTAGACCCTGCAAATGGAACAGCAGGTTTTTTAATAGCAGTAATTGAACACCAGAAAAAGCAGGCAAAAAACATTGAAAATTTTCGAAGTCTTTCTGAAAATGTTATTGGTTGGGAATACAAACCACTTCCTTATTTATTGGCAACAACCAATTTGATATTACACGATATTGAAGTACCCAATATTACATTCAGAGATGCGTTAGATAAACCATTGAGTGCATATACCGAAAAGGACAGAGTTGATATAATTGAAGCCAATCCGCCTTTCGGTGGCATTGTGGCTAACAACAACGAAAATAATTTTCCTCAAAGTTTCAGGACAAAAGAAAGTGCCGACTTGTTTTTAATCTTGATGATTCACTTACTAAAGCAAGGCGGCAGAGCAGGAATTGTTTTGCCCGATGGAAGTTTGTCAGGCGATGGTGTGAAACAAAGAATAAGACAACGCTTATTAGAAGAATGTAACCTGCATACGATTATTCGTTTGCCTAATTCTGTTTTCAAACCTTACGCAACAGTTGCAACCAATCTTTTATTTTTTGAAAAAGGAAAACCGACAAAAGATGTTTGGTACTACCAACATAAATATCCTGATGGAGTAAAATCATATTCGAAAACAAATCCATTGAGGTTAGAGGAATTGGAGCCTATTAAAACATGGTGGAAGAAAAGAGCAGAAAGTGAAGTGAGTTGGAAAGTATCTATTGACAGTATCATTGAAAGAGGTTATGATTTGGATATTAAAAATCCAAATGCTGTTGTTGATGAAAATGAAGAAACATCAAACGAAATACTTTCACGGATTGACACCGAACAAAATAAAATTCACACCATAGTTGGAAAACTGAAAACACTTTTGGCAACGGAATGAAATATAAACTGAAAGAAATATGCAGCATTACCAAAGGTGCAACGGGAATTATGAAAGCCAGTGGCGGCAAATATCCATTGGTGGCTTTGAGTGATACACGAAGAAGCCACAACGAATTTCAGTTTGATGCAAACGCTGTTATCGTTCCGCTTATCAGCAGCACAGGACACGGACATGCAAGCATGAAACGGGTGCATTACCAGGAAGGAAAATTTGCGTTAGGAAGTATTTTGTGTGCAGTAATTCCGAATGATGAAACACAATTGAACGCAAAATATTTGCACTTGTATTTGCAACAGTTTAAAGAAACTTTGTTAGTGCCATTGATGCGCGGTGCAGCCAATGTGAGTTTGCCAATGAATAAACTGGCTGATGTAGAAATTGAAGTGCCGGGTTTTGAAAGGCAATTAGAAATAATTGCATTGGAGGATAAAGCAGCCGAATTAAAAAATGAGTTGGAAGAAAAATTGTTTTTGCAAGATGGAGATGTAGTTAAACTTCGTCAGGCACTTTTAAGAGAAGCCATGCAAGGCAAGTTGACCAAGCAAAATTTGAAAGATGGAAACGCAAAAGATTTGTTGGAGAAAATAAAAGCAGAGAAAACAAAATTTAGTAAAAAAGAAAAACCACTTGCTGAAATTAAAGAAGAAGAAATCCCTTTTGATATTCCCGAAAATTGGGTGTGGTGTAAGTTAGGTGAGCTTGCATACATAACAAGCGGAAGCACACCTTCACAAGATGCTTTTGTTCCCAAAGGAATTCCATACTTGAAGATGTATAATTTGAGAAATCAAAAAATAGATTTCTTTCATAAACCTCAATACATAAAAGCAGAAGTTCATAACGGACAACTTAAAAGATGCAGAGCATTTTCAGGAGATGTTTTAATGAATATTGTTGGACCACCTTTAGGAAAAATTGCAATTATTCCAGATGATTTACCTGAATGCAACTTTAATCAGGCGGCAGTTTTAATTAGACCTTTGATTAAGGAAATGAATCTGTTTGTCTTTTGTTATTTAAACGAGATGTCAGAAATAAATTCAATTGAAACAAAAGGCGTAGCAGGGCAAAACAATATTTCAGTTACGCAGGCACACAACATGAGAATTCCTTTACCCCCACTTCCCGAACAAAACCGCATCGTAAAAAAGTTAGAGGAGTTAATGAAACTTTGTGATGACTTGCAGGCAAGCATACAAGCAAGTAAAACAGAAAATGAAAAATTGTTGCAAGGTGCGTTAAGAGATGCTTTGAGGAAAGAAGAATTAGTTACAGCATGATAACAATTAAGCTTGTAAACCAATGAAAACGGAGGTAAACATAAACGCAAACATCATTACCTGGGCAATTGCTCGGGCGGGATATGAATTGCAGGAATTTATTACCAAAGTTCCAACAGTAGCGAAATGGATTGCAGGCACAAAAAAACCAACCGTAAAGCAGTTGGAAACATTTTCAAAGAAAGTGCATTTGCCTTTCGGCTACCTCTTTCTTGCCGAACCTCCTAAGGAAAATCTGCCCATACCTTTTTTCAGAACCAATAACCCGCAGGCAACAGGTGTAAGCGTTAATGTGTATGATACTATTCTGCTGATGCAGCAAAGGCAGGATTGGTTAAGTGATTA
>JBBJOK010000250.1:0-4772 GCA_037721545.1 Chitinophagaceae bacterium | reverse complement strand
AGCAAATTTGTCAATAATAAAAACTACATAGCGGATATCAACCATAATATTTCTGCAAATATCAGGGTCATAACTAATATCACTCATAGTACCTTCCCACACCCTGTCGAAATTTAATCCAACCAGGTTACCGTTAGCATCCAATGCAGGACTGCCGGAATTTCCACCGGTTGTGTGATTTGACCCGATAAAACAAACGGGAAGTTTTCCATTTACACCATATCTGCCAAAATCTTTTTTTTTATAAAGTTCAATTAACTTTTGAGGGACATCAAATTCATAATCTCCGGGTTTATATTTTTCCAGTACACCATCTAAATAAGTGTAATAATTATATTTTACGCCGTCTCTTGGTACATAACCTTTGGCGTTGCCATACGTTACACGCAAGGTACTGTTAGCATCAGGGTAAAATTTCTTTTCAGGGAATACCTCCATTTGCGCCTCCATGTACAGCCTTTGCAAAGCTGTTATGCTTGCCTGCTGTCCTGTTAAAACCGAAGTAACACTACCGGCATAACTTTTTTTAAGTTCACTAAGTAATTGCAGTGCCTGATCATTTTTAATGGCATTAATGGCCTCTTGCGACGGCAGGTTGAATAACTTGTTTATCCGTGTTGGATCAGAAAAAATAGAATTGCTGTAAATAGCAGTACTGAATTTCTTATAATCATTTTCATTTTGCGCCAATATATTTTTTGCAGCAGAAGAAATGTATTTTACATTTTGATCTTTTATATACATTTCCATTAACACTTCAAATATGCGCTGGTCTACCGGGGCATTGTATTCATTATAAAAACCCGCTATTGAAATTTTTACCTCTTCTTTCTTTTTTAAATATTCCTGCTCACCGTTATTTTCATAAGCTGTAACCAATGTATTTAATTGATTGGCTGCAGTAAATAATTCAATTTTTGAGATGATCTCATTATAATAATCCCTTGCCAAAGCAAACGAGTCATTCCCTTTATAAGCATTCTCAAGATCCATTAGTAAGGTGCCGTATTTAGCATTCCACCCGGAATTTGCTAAAACTCTTCTTTGAAATTCTGCTTCATAAATTTTCTTTTTATTTATTACATCCTTGGCTTTTAATCCCTGCACTTCTCCCATCCATTTTTTATAAGCATTTTCAATACCCGCATACTTTGAAGCATATTGAATTTTTATCTGCTCATCTTTTCGCATAGCATCATTAAGAATATTTAATGTTTTTTTCCTGATGGCGATTTTTGCAGGATCCAGGATGTACATGATCTGCCTTACAGCTGATGAATGCAGGTATTCAAAGGTTCTTCCCGGAAAACCAAATACCATTGTAAAATCCCCTTCCTTTACCCCATCAAGTGAAATATTTAAGGAACGTTTTGGTGTATAAGGAACATTATCTTTTGAATATGCTGCCGGTTTATTGTCTTTACCTGCATAAATACGAAAGAGCGAAAAATCACCAGTATGCCTCGGCCACATCCAGTTATCAGTATCTTTTCCAAAATTACCAATAGAAGAAGGCGGTGCACCAACCAGGCGAACGTCTTTATAGGTTTCAGTTATAAACAGGTAAAATTTATTTCCTTCAAAGAAGGGCCGAATTAAAATATCCTGATATGATTTTTTTAATTTAGTACCTCTTATTTCAGCAATGGTTTTATCAATAACAGATTGCCTGTCTTTTTCACTCATGCCGTTTCTAAGATTTTGTTTTATCACTTCAGTTACATCTTCAATACTTATGATAAAGGTTGCTGTGAGCCCAGGGTTAGTTAATTCTTCCTGTGTTTTTTTTGACCAGAAACCATCTTTAATATAATTGTTTTGTAATGTGCTGTGATTTTGTATTGCATCAAACCCGCAGTGGTGGTTAGTTAGCAACAATCCTTTATCAGAAATAACTTCTGCAGTACAAAAACCTCCCAGGCTAACTATGGCATCTTTAAGACTGTTTTTATTAATGCTGTAAATATCTGAAGCATTTATTTTCATGCCCATCTTTTTCATCTCTTTCTCATTTAGTGATTGCAGCAACTGCGGTAACCACATGCCTTCATCGGCGCTAGCTGTAAGTTTTATCACCAGTAGAAGCAGCACCATCACCGAACTCTTAAAAATATTTTTCATAGTTTATACATTAGTTTTCAAATGTAGTTAATTGTAATAACCCTTTTAGCCCGCTCAATATGATTTTGTGATATAATTTTAAAGCAATATATCCATGAATAATATACTTGGCATCTTAGTTGAACTATTAATTAAAATAATTATATGAAAAAGACCTTTATCATACTTTCTATTATAGCATTTACTTTTTCAGGATGTGATACAGCAAAGCAAATATTAAGCTCTGTTCCCGGAATAGGTGGTGTGGGTACCGGAAGTTTGAGCAATGCCGAAATAGTTTCAGGCCTCAAAGAGGCTTTGCGGGTAGGTTCAGATACAACAACAAAAAGGTTGTCATTAATTAATGGTTTTTTTGGAGATGATATAATAAGGATATTAATGCCACCGGAAGCCCAAAAGGTAGAAAAAACATTAAGAGACCTTGGTTTTGCCAAACCGGTTGAGAGGGCCATACTTTCTATGAACAGAGCTGCAGAAGATGCTTCAAAATTTGTAGGAAATATTTTATGGAATTCAATACAACAAATGACGATACAGGATGCTTTAGGAATTTTGCGTGGCGGTGATTTTGCTGCGACAGATTATTTAAAACGAACAACAACTCAGCAGCTAATTTCTGCTTTTCGTCCTGTAATTGACAGGTCGTTGAGAAATGTAGATGCGACAAAATATTGGGACGATGTGTTTTCTATTTACAACAGGGTTAGCAGAAATCCCGTTAATACCGATCTTGGTGCATACGTAACCGATAAGGCACTGAGTGGATTGTTTTACCACATAGGTTTGCAGGAACAGGAGATAAGAAGAAACCCTGCGAAAAGAGTTACTGAAATATTAAGAAAGGTTTTTGGAAGCGGTTATTAATTGTTTGAACCACGAATTTTGGGATTAAAGGATTAATGGGATAAGAGATTTGAAAATATTTTTTTTCCTGACAATCCCATACATCCCATAAATCCCAGTTCAGACATCTATAGCTTCTCCGTAAGCCACGGCAGTAGCCTCTTTCAAGCCTTCACTCATAGTTGGATGCGGATGAATTGTATTTAATATTTCATGGGCAGTGGTTTCTAATTTACGTGCAACAACGGCTTCAGCAATCATTTCTGTAACATTATTACCAATCATGTGGCAGCCTAAAAACTCTCCATATTTAGCATCGTAAATCACTTTTACAAAACCTTCTGTTGCACCGGACGCACTGGCCTTGCCACTCGCCATAAAAGGAAATTTACCAACCTTAATTTCATAGCCTGCATCTTTAGCTGCTTTTTCTGTAAGCCCAACGGAAGCAATTTCAGGAGAAGAATACGTGCAACCCGGCACATTAGCATAATCAATCGGTTCAGGTTTATGGCCTGCAAGATGTTCAGCCGCATTTATACCTTCTTTGCTTGCTTTATGTGCTAATGCCTGGTTTGGTGTACAATCGCCAATAGCATATATGCCGGGTATATTTGTTTGCTGATTGGCATCAACAATAATTCTGCCTTTATCCATTTTAATTCCTAATTCCTCCAAACCGATGCCTTCGATATTTGCAACAACCCCCACCGCACTTAATACAATATCAGCTTGTAAGCTAATTTCACTGTTAGCAGTTTTTACTTTAGCCGTAATGCCATCGCCTTTTGTGTCAACACTTACTACTTCGCTTCCGGTAAGTATTTCCATTCCCTGCTTTTTAAATTGTTTTTCAAGCTCTTTGGAAATATCTTCATCTTCAACAGGAACGATCCTGGGTAAAAATTCTACTATGGTAATTTTGGTTCCCATGCTGTTGTAGAAATACGCAAACTCTGATCCTATAGCGCCGGAGCCAACTACCAACATACTTTTTGGTTGCTGCGGTAAAACCATGGCTTCACGGTATCCAATAATTTTTTTACCATCTATTGGAAGAGAGGGAAGTTGCCTTGCTCTGCCGCCAGTAGCGATAACTATGTTTTTTGCTTCTAGAACCTGTTTATTGCCATCTGCTGCTGTTACTTCCAATTTTCCGGGAGCTAACAATTTGCCGGTACCCATTACCACATCGATCTTATTTTTTTTCATAAGAAATTGAATTCCCTTACTCATTTTATCTGCAACTCCTCTGCTACGCTTAATAACTTTTTCAAAATTTTGTTTGGGATCATTTATCTCAATTCCGTAATCTGCAGCATGCTTTGCATATTCAAAAACCTGAGCACTTTTAAGCAATGCTTTGGTAGGAATACATCCCCAGTTAAGGCAAATGCCACCAAGGCTTTCTTTTTCTACTATTGCAACTTTTTTGCCCAGCTGTGACGCCCTGATAGCAGCAGGATAACCACCGGGACCACTTCCTAAAACTATTACATCGTAAGCCATATTATTCTAGATTAGTTGATTGAAAATTTATTGATAAATGCGTTTGCGAAAGTAAACTGAAATGGGCAAAGCACAAAACTGTTGAAGCAAGAGCGGTAAGGCGTTTAATTTATATTTTGCCACATGAAAATTTTTATAAGTGGTTTATTGTTGCTGCTGTTTATAACTGTAACTTCTTTAAAAGCTCAACCAATTTCTTCATGGAAAGTCACGGGTTTGAATAATTATATTGCTGCTTCAGATTCAATCTTAGTGATAAATTTTTGGGCAACGTTTTGCAAACCCTGCAATGAAGAAAT
>JBBJOK010000249.1:0-4783 GCA_037721545.1 Chitinophagaceae bacterium | reverse complement strand
AATCTAACAGGATTGTGCTGCAAATAATGCTGAACATACCACTTGCATTAATAGGAAGTGTAATAACAGTGTGGGTTACAGGCGGAACCTTCTCCATTGCAACAATGGTTGGCTTTATTACATTAACAGGTATAGCAAGCCGTAATGGTATCATGATGATCTCACATTACATACATTTGGTAGAAAAAGAAGGTGAAACTTTTAACGATCAAATGATTATCCGCGGTTCTATTGAAAGAATGGTTCCTGTATTGATGACCGCATTGGTAGCTGCTCTTGCGTTAATACCATTAACAATGGATGCATCAGCACCGGGTAAAGAAATTTTATATCCTGTGGCAACAGTTATTCTTGGAGGATTGATAAGTTCAACTTTATTAGATATGATTGTAACCCCGGTGGTGTTTAAGAGATTTGGAAAGAAAGCACTGGAGCAATATTTCGCAGCACATAAAAAAAATGATGGATTTTAATTTATTAATTCGATTCTAAATAAGAATAATAGCGTTAAAAATGATGTCGGAATAATTGCTAAGACACTATAGATGCAACAATTCATTCATTACTTTTTACATTTTGTCTTTCCTGTATTGATAGCATATTTCTTTTTTAGGAAATTTTGGAAAAGAGCCTATTTGATTATGCTGCTAACGATGCTTATTGATATAGACCATTTATTAGCTAACCCAATTTTCGATCCTAGCCGTTGCAGCATTGGTTTTCATCCGCTTCATAGCTATCCTGCCATTTTTATTTATGGGCTGCTTATCCTGCACCCAAAAGTAAGAATTATTGGGATAGGCCTGCTATTGCACATGGCTACTGATGGTATTGATTGTTTATTCAATCTAGATATAATATGAAACTTCTATGTTTTTGAGACACAACATAGAATTATTATCTGCTAAACTAAATTTAAAATCTTTAGTTGCTTAAAGTTTCAAAATACATGGTTTATCTATAAATCAAATTCAACCTAAATGACAAGTCCGGTTTATTCCGGAAAATCAAAATTAGAAAACCAATATTAATGATGATGTTGATGCACTTGATGTAAAGAATCCATTAAATGATGGTCATTGAGGCTATGAATGTCGGGATGATAAGTGGTATGATGTGGGTGATGATTATTAGAAATTACGCTCAGTGAATCGTTATGATGGCCCGGATGGATGGGATGATAATGATGGGTGTGATTAATGTTTGGGTTGTAGGGTATCCATTGGTGTTGGTGATCGTTATGGGGATGATTATTTTGTGTGTTGTACAAATTGTGATGGTGCCAAAAAAGAGAATCATGATGGTGGAATAGGCTATCGAAATGTCTTTGTAGTATTGGTGATGAAGCAAATTCCAATTGTGTGCTTATAATACTTAATTCCTTGCTTGCCGCACTCATACCTACAACCGCTGCCATATCCATATTATCCAGGGATACTTCCTTTGCTGCATTTTTAGAGCAGGAAATAAAAATTGTAACTGAAATTAAAAAAGCAAAACCCCGCATGTTTGATAATTAGATTGAGAACTTCTGTCTGTAATATACTTCTTATTTTATTTATTTTTATCAGAATTGCCACATTTATTTCTGTTTGTAAATTGTTTTTTAATGACTTCACATTCCACCGCCAAACAGGTGCATTATTATAAATATTATAATCAAAATTACAAGACTAGTCAGTAAGTAAAAACCCAATGATTTTGTTTTCCTGTATGTCACATCTTTTTGAATGTTGCTATTAGATCTGAATTTTATTTTACCCCACGGTTTGTAAACAGATATTGTTGTGATGGCAATTAAAACCAATATAGCAGCACCTGCTTTTGCGACGAGGTCAATAAGCTGTGCAGTGTGTTGTGCATTTGAAAATAAATTGTCTGTAGCCACACCTGCCAGGAAGTTGATCGGTTGCATATGTAGCAATAAAAGTATTGTGGAAGCAACTGTCAAAAACAATTTTACAACGATCCAATAATGTTTAAATAGCCCCCACTTTGTGGAGGCCGCCTGGATAACACCTGTAAATAATGATGTGAGACAAAATGGAACAATTACCAGCCATGCACTCAGCTCCATTGCAATTAAATATGCACGGACTATTTGTAAGTTATGACTTGTTAACCCGGTTATAGCTAATGCAAGGAAAACTACTACCGCCCCTAACCATCCAACTGAAAATGTAATATGTGATATAAGCATGAACTTGCTTAGCCGAGGTGTCATTGTCATAAATGTCTTTTCTTTTTACAAAAGTATAATCAAAACTCAGATCCAGCTGATCCGGCAGTTTGATTTTAAAAAATGTTACCTCAGTGCTATGCTTCTAATCATTTTGAGGAAATATCCTTCCGACTCTTACAAAACGTTTTTGATATCGTTCATTTAAAGTTGAGTTTGCAACTGACATTGCTTTTCCTGAGGTAGAATGTATGAAATTGATAATTCCATTTTCATTAGATGTAATTAGACCCATATGTCCTACAACATTGCTATTGGTATTGTTATAATCCGGATCAGTGAATAAAACAATATCACCACGTTTTGCATTTTCTTCAGGAACCGTTTTACCTACGTTGGTAAATTGTATTGAGGAACGGGGAACTTTTATTTTAAAACTATTAAACACGTAGGTTATAAAACCAGAGCAATCGAATCCAACTTTAGGATCGGTAGAGCCATATACATACGGCGTGCCCACAAGGGTTTCCGCAAACTTAATAACTTCCTCAGGATTTACATTTCGGGTATCAATAGCTTCTCCTATCGGTATTGGAGCCATTTTCTGGGTATCTAATGCTATAACCGAAGCAATGCTATCTTTTTTATCAAGAATCGAATCAATAATAACAGGCTCGCTGATAGAAATTGTATCTTTTTTAATAAGGCATCGGGTAGACTATCTTCAATCTTCCTCCAGCTACCATTACAGGAAAAAATCAAAGCAGAAAACCCTAAGCATAAAAAATAAATCATTAGTTTCATGAATAATGAATTTTATTGAGCACACCTCTTAAAGCAAAAACATTTGATATTCCCTGTATGTAATTTAGAATATTATAATTTAAAAATATCAAAATTATTAAGACAATTAATGATTGGCCGTGCAAGCATTTGTAATAAATTAAACCCATCAATGATAAAAAATAGTATAATTATTATTTTATTATTAATAGGACCAACAGGCTGTAACAACTCACCAGTAGAGAAACCAGCCTCTACAACTCAAGTAATGGGTGAAATAGATAAGATCAGGTTAACAGATCTCAAGGGCCAATCTATAGACCTGAAGACATACCAGGGCAAAACCATTTTCATTAATTTTTGGGCAACATGGTGTAAGCCGTGTGTTCAGGAAATGCCATCCATTGTAGGAGCACAAAATATTTTGCAAAAAGAAAACATTATATTTTTACTGGCTTCCGATGAAAGCGCACAACAAATTGAAGAATTCAGTAGCACGGGCAAGTTTAAATTTAAGTATGTAAAAATTGAAAACAGTGAGGAAATGAAGGTTCAGGCATTGCCCACAACTTTTATATATAACAAAAAGGGCAACCTTGTTTTTTCAGAAACAGGTGCCCGCAAATGGGATGAAAAGAAAAATATTGATATGATCATTAAAATTTCACAAGAAAATGACTAAGCTATTAAATTCTATTTTACTGATAATCGTACTAGCGTCGTGTAATAATTCGAATAAAAAAGTACATGGCGAAAGTAAACTGAAGCAGCTCGATACACCTGCTGATTCTGTTAGTGCAGAACCTTATTTATTCACGGATATCAATGGCAAAGTTTATTTATCCTGGATTAATAAAACAAAAGACAACAGCGTATTGAAATTTTCTGTGTTGAATAATGATGTATGGTCGGCGTCAACAACAATAGCTTCCGGCAATAACTGGTTTGTTAACTGGGCTGATTATCCAATGCTGGCATCTGATGGTAATAATATGCTTGCGCACATTTTGCAAAAAAGCGCTACCGGAACTTATACTTACGATGTAAAAATCTTCACGTCTGTTGATAAGGGAGAGATATGGAGTGATATGAAAATTTTGCATGATGACGGCAAACAGGCGGAGCATGGCTTCGTTTCTCTCATGCCTTATAAAAATAATTTCTTTGCTTCCTGGCTCGACGGAAGAAATACGGTTGGTGAAGTAAAAGATACAGCAGCACATCATGATAGTCATAATGGCGCTATGAGTTTACGGGCTGCCGTTATAAATACACAGGGCACAAAAACTGCAGAATGGGAATTAGATAACCGTGTTTGTGATTGCTGCCAAACCAGTACTGTTCTTACTGCTAATGGGCCAATTGTAGTTTATCGTGATCGATCCGATAAAGAAATTCGGGATATATCGATTGTTCGATTTGTAAATGGTAAATGGACAGAGCCGAAAAACATTTTCCCTGATCAATGGGAAATTAAAGGATGCCCAGTTAATGGTCCCAGAGCTGCGGCAGAAGGAAATAGTCTTGCGATTGCGTGGTTTTCGTCTCCAGATAAAAAAGCCCAGGTAAATATTATTTTTTCAGAAGATGGGGGAGCAAACTTTAATAGACCTATCCGAATTGATGGAGATAGTGCGATAGGTAGGGTAGATGTTGTTGTGCTAGATGAAGAGAGTGCTATGGTGAGTTGGATGGAAGGTGCCGTGATAAAGGCTGTAAGGGTTTATAAAGATGGCAAAAAAGAAAAGCCTGTAATTATTGCTTCTTCATCAGAATCCCGATCAAGTGGATTTCCGCAGATGACAAAATCAGGGAACAGTT
>JBBJOK010000026.1:0-18435 GCA_037721545.1 Chitinophagaceae bacterium | reverse complement strand
GACACATTGATATTATAGTTTACAGTTTGTTGCCAATAAGGTTGCTGAGAAAATGCTGATAACCAAAATAAAATGGCGGGGAGTAAAAATAGTTTCTTCATAGATTGCACTCAAAGATATGCAATGAGTTACTTTACGAATCAGATCATGTTACTTCAATTCCATGTGGTGTTTCGTATTTTAAAGGAGTCACTACGAAGCAATCTAATATTAGTATTCAACAAAATAGCACTTTCCAAATGGAGATATTCAGAACAAATGGCAGTTGACAAACGGATTCATACCCAACTAAATTTTTACCGTTTTCCATTTCCCTCTTTTAAACAAAATGACACTTGTAATAGTTATACAGGTTTCGGTTATAACTATTGCAATAAATACTCCTTTTGGGCCCCATTCCCATACAACAGCCAGTAAATATGCAAAGGGAATCTGAAATATCCAGAACCAAAATAAATTTACCCAGGTTGGTGTTCTGCTATCCCCGGCTCCATTAAATGCATTCATCATTACCATGCCTACTCCATAAAAAATATAACCAAGACTAACAATGCGTAAGGCAAGTACTGCTGTTTCAACTACTGCAGGGTCTGAACTGATAATGCTTACAAAAAATTCAGCGCCTACCAAAAATAAAAGAGATACAAAAGCCATAAAGATGGCATTGTATTTTGCCGTTTTCCAAACTGATTGCTCAGCACGTTCAGGTTGGTTTGCGCCCAGGTTTTGCCCCACCAATGTAGCCGCTGCATTGCTTAAACCCCAGGCAGGTAAAATAAAAAATACTATCCAACGGATTGCAATAGTATAACCAGCCACAGCACTGCTGCCAAAATCAGTAATGATTCTTGCCATCGCTATCCAGCTTGCGGAACCAATAATAAATTGAAGGCTGGCAGTTGAGGCAACGTTTAATAAATTTTTCAACACTTCTTTATCCGGTAAAAAATGTTGCATGTGAATTTTGATAATTCCTTTTTTCCCTTTCAATAAATGCCACATTTGGTAGCATACACCAATGCCACGGCCTGTTGTAGTTGCTATTGCTGCGCCATTTAATCCAAAATAATGGATAAGTATCGGGCACAAAATAATGTTGCAAAGGTTTGCGAGCCACAAACTCCGCATGGCAATAGAGGCATCGCCTGCACCTCTAAAAATACCATTCAATAAAAACAGCAGCATGATTACAACATTTCCGGCAAGCATTATCCTGGTATAGGTAGAACCTGTCTGCACGATTTCTTCTGTTGCCCCCATCAGGCGTAAAAGTTCTTCCGCATAAATAACACCTGTAATGCTTATTAAAATTGAAATTGTAATTCCCACCATTATGGCTTGTGCTCCCGCTCTTGCTGCGCCTTCCGGGTTTTTTTCTCCAATCCTTCGGGCTACCATGGCTGTTGCGGCCATACTTAAACCAATAGCTATTGAATAAATAATGGTAAGCACTGATTCAGTTAAACCTACGGTGGCTGTGGCGTTTGAGCCAAGTTTGGCAACAAAAAAGATATCTACAATTGCAAATACACTTTCTAAACACATTTCTAATATCATGGGGATAGCGAGTATAAAAATCGCTTTGCGCATGCTGCCAGTTGTATAATCATGCTGCTTCCCCGCTATAGCATCTTTAATAAAATGAAAGATGCTTTTAATACTCCTATCGTTTGTATGAGTAGTCATTGAATAAATATAAAGATGAAATAATAAAAATGATCCCGATAGCTATCAGGAGTAGCGGCAATTATAATTATTGCTGCAATTAATGTGGAGGATTCGGGCCTGAAAAGAATTTCTAAGCCCTGCTTAGATAATCATATTACAAATAATTAGGAAGCGAATGTATAGGTTTTGGTTAAATGTTCAAAAAAAAAATGATAGGTCTAAACCGGGATATTACTGCTAAATGAAAAAGCCTTTCCTGATCAGGAAAGGCTTGCATTTAGGTTTTATTATTACTTATTTTTTCGTTTTATCTTTTACCTCTCCGTTCTTTAAATCTACTTTATGCTTTTTAGTAACCCCGTTACGCTTGCGTTTTGTTTTGTATCCTTTATACTTGTTGTTTTTGCTTACAGCATTATGTACCTTTTGAGGCATAGTAGAAGTCTTTTTAGCTTTACTCTTATCATCCTGAGCATCTGCGCCAACACCAAGCATAAAAGCCAGCATAACAAGTAATAATAATTTTTTCATGATAGTTTGTTTTAATGATTAAATAAATCAGTCCAGATATTGCAAATACTATGCCTTAAGAATATCAGCTTACTAACAAACTACAGCCTCTTATATCAGAATTATCGCATCTTCCTAACACTTCAAAAGAATCGTTATGATGTAGCCTGCCCATATCATCGGTTGCAATAAATGCACAGGAATAAATGTTTGCAAGGTCAATAATATTTATAATTCCGTTTTCAGTTTGGTTGGCAATTAAGGGATTAGTTTGAATTGAAAAGGGATCGTCTTCGCTTCTGATTAAAACTTTCATCCAGGGCGGGCATTTAAATATTCCCTTGCCTCTTGAATATGCCTGCGATAATATTTCCGTCATTCCATATTCCGAATGTACTTTATCAACTCCCAACTTTTTAATTATTGCTTCATGCACTTCATCTCTTGTAATTTCTTCACGTCTTCCTTTCATTCCCCCTGTTTCCATAATAACCGTATGGCTCAATTGCATGGAATAATCTTCAATAAAATCGAGCAAAGCATAAGTTACCCCGATCAGCAATGTGGACTGTTGCAAAATTTCATTATGCAATATTGTTTGGTAAAGCTTTTCATTATTTTTTAAATAGAAACCACTTAAAGGATGTCCGCTCCTCTTTATTAATTCTTCTGTCATCACTATAAGAGAAGAATCTTTGCCTGCCGGCAGTGAGTTTTTTCTTTCCAGGTATGATGGCAACAACGCCAGGATACACCATTCTTTTTCCAGCCCATAAAACAGTTCAAAACATTTAGTAAAACTTGATCTATATAAATCTAAATTCTTAACATAATGTTTGCTATTACTAGTTTGCGTGGTGCCGCTGCTTTCAAATGTTATTTGGGGTTTAAAATCGGTAGTCTTTATTACACCTGTTTTAAAAAATTGAATAGGTAAAAAAGGAATTTTTGTAATAGAATCAACACTTTCAGGGTCTATACCAACAGAATCTACAAATTGCCGATACAAATTGTTATGGAGATATTGAAACTGAAAAAGCTCCAGCGCCAACCGGTCAAAACTATAAAACGAGGCATTGAAAATTTTATTTTCCCAATTTGATATTTCGGCAGGGTTATTCAATGAATAATAATTAAATTTGGTATTCAAAATACAAAGATGCGTAACTCGATTTTATTTTTCCTAATCATTTTATTTTTCGTTTCCTGCAAGAAAGATAAGTTTACAACTGCCCCACAATTAAAATACGAATCATCTAATAAAAAAGTATTTCGCAGCGGCGATGTTATTATATTCAATTTATCGTTTACCGATGCAGAAGGAGATTTTTCCGATTCGGCTTTATATGTTGAAAAATTCGAACCAAAATGTATTGCGAGCAGGTTTAGCCAATTTTACAAGTTACCCGATTTCCCTACCAGTAAAGATCAATCCGGAAACATAACAGTAACCTATGGATATAACGTATCCAGTTTGCCTCCTATATTAGGGCCGCAATGTGTTAACAGAAATGATACTGCAATTTTTAAATTTGTGTTAAGGGATAAAGCCAATAATAAAAGTGACACAGTTAGATCTGAGCCCATTGTTCTAATAAGATAAATGTGTTTAAAAAGGCTACTGATGTTTTTTTATTCGGCAGTATTTTTATTTCTTTTTGTGCAGTTGCTTTGTGTATAGAAACTAATCTGCTTTTACATCTTCCACTAAATCACTTTAGTTTTTATTTACTCGTATTTGGCGCAACCTTGTTGCAATATAATATGCATTATTATTTTAAAACCAAGTCAGTTACAAACTTTCAACGGTTAACCTGGACATTAAAAAATAAAAATCTTCATATAGTTTTAGTCGCCTTTGGCGCATGGTTAATTACTTTTTGCCTGCTTAGTTTCCCGCATCATCATGTTTTTACTTTAATGATATTGGGTGTCATCGCCTTTTTATACTCCTTCCCGTTTCTGCCTTTTACAAATAAAAAACGAATTAAGGATTTCGGATTGCTTAAGATTATTACACTCGCACTTTTTTGGACGTTTGTAACCGTATGGTTCCCGCTGGAAAAGGCGAATTATTCTGAGCTTTCTTTTCAGTTGATCTTTCTGAGCAGATTTATTTTCATATTTATTATTTGTTTACTGTTTGATATTCGGGATAATGATATTGACAATAAAGAGAATATTGCAACGCTTTCTGTAAAGCTGGGTGTAAAAAATGCTTATTTACTTTGTTATTTTTTTTTAATACTTTTTACAACGCTTACTATAATTCAATTTATTTTTTTTAAAGATTATCCGCAATTACTAGCTATGCTCATTTCCGGTGTGGCTACTATCATTACTATTGAGTACAGTAAAATTCATAATTCAGATATCGTTTATCTGGCGTGCATAGATGGTCTGATGCTTTTGCAGGCTGGTTTGGTTATTTTTGCGTCGTTAATTTATAAAGGTCAATAGTCAATGGTCAATAGTCAAAAGGCAAAGACAAAAAACATAATGACTCAATGACTACTGACAAATGACTGAATAAACACTAAAAAATCAAAATAATAAAAAATGGCCACAGCAAAAAAATCAAAATCTATATTAACAGATAAATCATTTGAATTTTTACGTAATTACATTAACAACCCTTCTCCAGTTGGTTTTGAAACAAGCGGACAAAAATTATGGCTCGGCTATATAAAAAATTATGTAGATACCAATTTTACTGATGCGTATGGTACTGCTGTTGGTGTAATAAACCCTTCAGAAACATTTAAAGTTGTAATTGAAGCTCATGCTGATGAAATAAGTTGGTTTGTAAATTATATTTCCCCTGAAGGTTTAATTTATTTAAAAAGAAATGGGGGGGTAGATCACCAAATTGCACCATCACAAAGAGTTGTAATTCATGGAAAAAAGGGAGGCGTAAGAGCAGTTTTCGGATGGCCGGCAATACATACCAGGCTTAGTAACCCTGATAATAAAGAAACGCAGCCAAAAGTAGAAAATTTATTTTTGGATTGCGGAGCCAGAATCAAAAAAGAGGTGGAAGATCTCGGTATCCACGTAGGTGCGGTAGTAACCTACGAAGATGGCTTTGCTGAAATTGCCTATGATAATTTTATTGGCCGTGCCTTTGATAACCGCATTGGTGGATTTATGATTGCTGAAGTTGCCCGTTTACTTAAAGAGAATAAAAAGAAATTACCTTTTGGATTATATATAGTGAATGCTGTACAGGAAGAAATTGGATTGCGAGGTGCAGAAATGATAGCACGAAGAATTAAACCGGATATTGCAATAATTACGGATGTAACCCATGACTCCACTACCCCTATGATAAATAAAATGACACAGGGAGAATGCAGTTGCGGTAAAGGGCCTGCATTAACGTATGGCCCTGCAGTACACAATAAGTTACTGGACATTGTACAAAAGGTAGCTGAAAAAAATAAAATACCTGTTCAGCTCTCAGCTGTGAGCAGAAGTACCGGTACTGATACAGATTCTTTTGCGTATGCTAATGATGGCTGCCCTTCAGTGCTTATTTCTATACCCTTACGATATATGCATACCACAGTTGAAATGTTGAATCGTAATGATATTGAGGATACTATAAAACTGATGTATGAAACATTACTGACGTTATCGCCCAAAACCAATCTTAGCTATTTTAAATGATAATTAGTGTAACCTTGTAAAAAAATACAACTGATGTGAGGTAAGAGGTATATTAAATGGTTCTGAACCTTTAATTCATAGCGGGCAGACTTAAATAAAAAGTGCTTCCCTCACCTTCAACACTTTCTGCCCATATTTTACCACCATGTTGTTTAATTATTTCTGCGGATACATAAAGGCCAATTCCTAACCCGCTGAATTCTTTTGACACTTCATCTACCCTGTAAAACCGCTCAAATATTTTATTGAGTTTTTCTTTCGGGATTCCAATTCCAAAATCTGTAAATGAGATCACTATAGTACCATTGATTTTATTACAGTTAACCATTATCTTGTCTTGGCCTGGTGAATATTTCGCCGCATTACTTATAAGATTGGTAATCACCTGCTCAAGCCTTATTGTATCAATTTTCACCTGAGCAGCCTCAATACTATTTAAAATTATCGTATGTGTTTGAGTAATGTGCTGAATGGAATTTAGAACTTCAGGAATAAACGAGTCAACTTGCACATCAGTTTCGGTCAGACTTAGTTTACCTGCCTGTATTCTTGAGACATCCAAAAGCTCATTAATAAGATAATTTACTTTACCTGCGTACTGGTCAACCTTTTGTAAATATTGAACGATAACTGGAGAGCATCCCTCGGAAATACTTATAGCAAGTTGCGTGTAGGCTTTAATAGTAGTTAAAGGTGTTTTTAATTCATGGCTTGCAATGGAAATAAATTCATCTTTTCTTTCTTCCAGCAGTTTCACCTTCAATAATTCAGCTTCTTTACGAATGAGCGATTCTTCGGTTTTCTTTCTTTCAGAAATATCTGAGAGAAAAGCAATGAACACCCATTCATTCCCCAACTTAACATTAGAAACACTCAAATTAATATAAAACTCATGACCCTTTTTATGTAACGCTGTTAATTCGAGTGTTTTATTCAATACCGGCCCTTCACCGGTTTTTAAAAAATGTGCCATGCCCTTTGTATGTGCCTCACGATATTGATGTGGTACTATCGTTTCTGACAAAGGTTTACCAATCACCTCGTCGACAGAATATCCAAAAATTATTTCTGCTTTAGGATTCCATTCTAAAATTAGCTGTTGTTCATTAATAACAATCACTGCATCCGGGCCACTATTAAAGAAAGTCTTTAAGCGTTTCTCACTTTCTTCTATTTGTTTTTCTGCCAGCCTTCTGTCAGTAATATTTTTAAAAACACACCTTGTATAAATTGCTTTGCCTGAATCATAAGAGCATCCTATCTGCCCTTCTCCAATAATTGTTTTACCTGTTTTTGTAATGAAAGCGGTTTCCACTTCAACATTCCCGCAATCCATTATTGCGGAAGCCCGGGCTTGATTATATTTTTCTTGAAAATTAGGATGGATGTAATTATAAATACTTTTACCTTCTACTTCATACAATTGATAATCAAGGGTTTTAAGCCATGCAGGATTTACAAATTCTATATTGCCTTCCACAGTAAGAAAATGAATAAGATCGCTGGTATTTTCAAATAAATCCTTGAAGTATTTATCAAAGCTTGGACTTGGCATAAAATATTTAAGTATTTGTATAAAAATATAAATGTTTAGGTAAAAGACAGATTATTTTATTCTGAAACAGAAATAAACATTATCGGGTATAGTATAAATAAAAATTCCTCCCGAAGAATCGGGAGGGAATTTTCTTTTAACCCTTAAAACAACCAACATGAAATAAATCTTGCTGATTTTGTTTACTAAATTAATTTACGAAGTATTTTAACCCATGGTTTTAGTGATATAAAAATCACGCTAAAGCCATATCCAGCACTTGTTGCATATTTTTTACATAACTTATTTTAAGGCCTTTTATAAAAGATTGGTCAATTTCCTGCACATCTTTTTCATTTAAAGAACACATAATTATTTCCTTTAAGCCGGCACGTTTGGCTGCCAAAACTTTCTCTTTTATGCCTCCTACCGGCAGAACCTGCCCTCGTAGCGTAATTTCACCCGTCATTGCTAAATAGGGTTTTACTCTTTTGCCGGTAAAGGATGATGCCAGGGCCGTCATAAGTGTTATTCCTGCACTAGGCCCATCTTTTGGAGTTGCCCCTTCCGGTATATGTATATGCACATTTTTTTTGGTGAAAAGTTCTGGATCTATACCATATTTTTTGGCATTTGCCTGTAGGTAAGTCATTGCTGTTGTAGCACTTTCCTTCATAACATTCCCCAGATTGCCGGTAAGCTTTAGTTCACCTTTACCATTATCGCTGGTAGTAGTTTCAATAAACAATATATCACCTCCCACATACGTCCAGGCAAGGCCTACAGCTACTCCTGCCATGTTAGCTGTTTTATACATTTCATTACTGTAACGAGATCTACCTAAAATCTTTGTAACGTCACCTGCGCTTATGGTGGGTTTTAATTTTCCTTTTATAGCATATTGTTTTGCCAGGTTACGCATTATTGAAGCCAACTGCCTGTCAAGGTCACGAACACCACTTTCTCTTGTGAAATCTGCTATAATTCTTTCTAAAACCGCGTCACTTATTTTAAAGCTCACATCTTTTAAACCATGTGCTTCTTTTTGTTTAGGTAATAAATGCCGTTTAGCTATTTCTATTTTTTCTTCAATTGCATAGCCACTTAAATCTATAATTTCCAAACGATCCCGCAAGGCAGGGGCAATGTTTTGAAGGTTATTAGCCGTAGCTATAAATAAAATCTTACTAAGATCATATTCCAGCTCTAAATAGTTATCGTAAAAATTATTGTTTTGTTCAGGATCCAACACTTCTAATAAAGCAGACGAAGGATCGCCACGAAAGTCATTTCCCACTTTATCAATTTCATCTAATATCATTACCGGGTTAGATGATTTCGTCTTTCTTATAGATTGCAAAATCCTTCCGGGCATTGCACCAATATATGTCTTGCGATGTCCCCTGATCTCGCTTTCATCATGCAATCCGCCTAAACTCACCCTAACATATTTTCTTTTAATAGCATTGGCAATACTTTTACCCAGGGAGGTTTTACCAATTCCTGGAGGGCCAACAAAGCAAAGTATCGGGCTTTTCATGTCACCCTTTAACTTTAATACTGCCAGGTACTCCAAAATTCTTTCTTTTATTTTATGCATTCCGTAATGATCAAAATCTAAAACTTTTTTAGCTTTTTTAAGATCATATTGGTCCTTGGTATAATCTTCCCAAGGCAGGTCAAGCATGAGATCAAGGTGATTATAAACAATAGAATAATCAGGCGTAGAGGGATGCATCCTTTCCAGCTTTTCTATTCCCTTGCTAAACATTTCCCTTGCTGCCACGGGCCACTTTTTTCCTTCTGCCTTCTTACGCATTTCATTTACTTCCGCAACATTTTCACCCCCCAATTCCTCTTTTATTGCTTTCATTTGTTGCTGCAAAAAATAATCTTTTTGTTGCTTATCCAGTTCTGCCCTTGTTTTATTAGTTACCTTATTTTTAAGTTCTGCATATTGTAATTCAGTATGCAATAAATTCATCAGCGCTTCTGCTCTTGCTTTGATATTATTAATTTCCAGAAGTCTTTGTTTTTCAATTATCGGGCTATTTAAGTTACTGCTTACAAAATGTATCAGGAAAGCAGGATTCTCTATATTTTTTAAAATGATAGATGCTTCCGAAGGCATATTGGGTGAAAGATGTATGATTTGAGCAGAAAGTTCTTTGATGGATCCAACCATGGCAACAAAATCAGTATCATCAACTAGGGGCTCGTCTTCTAAAACAGAAATTCTTGCTTTAAAATATGGATCATCTGACGTTATTTCTTCAGTCTTAAATCTTTTTTTACCCTGAATAATAATTGTTGTGCCACCATCGGGCATTTTTATAAGCTTTACAATTTTTGCAACTGTACCTATATCCACCAGGTCACTTACAGTAGGTTCTTCAACTGTACTGTCTTTTTGTGAAACTACACCTACCAGTTTGTCAGTTTTGTAAGCATCCGTTACCGCTTTAATGCTTTTATCTCTGCCTACCGTAATTGGTAAAACAACACCAGGAAAAAGCACAGTATTTCTTAAAGGCAGTAAGGGTAATTCACTAGGAATAGCCTGATCTTCATTGTTTTCGTTAGCTTCTTCATTTAATGGAATGATTGGCATAAACTCCATTTCATCTTCAGTTCCTCCAAAATATTGCTTGTGATTCATAAATGTTTTTTCGTGGGACAAATTGTCAAAATTCCTTCCAAAGGAACGTTTTTTTAAAGGAATACTCTAATGGTCAAGATTAATGCCACGTTAAAAACAGTTTGTGGTTTGTAGTTGGTAGTTTGTGGTGAGACATAGATAAAATAATTGGGGGCTGTGAGCAGTTGAACATTTATCAGCATTTGTTGGGGCTTTCGTTGCAAGTCCGCCACAAAGCCTAACACAAAACCTTCAGCGGGCTTTTCACTCTATCCCGTAGCCCGTGAACCAAGAATAACATCAACAAGAGTTCGTCTTTGCGATCCCGCCTTAGCGGGAGAAGCAATCTCCTGTTAAACATTATTATGAGATTGCTTCGCCTTTGTTTAAATTATTTCGTTTCTTTTTTTTAAAACCCGGCTCGCAAAGACGTAGATTTCACTATTTTAATTTTCTCTTTTCAGTTGTTCCTTTCAGCAATCTGGCATTTTGGGGAGTTACAACGTTCTTCCCTGTTTTTGCTTCAATTTCTTTTCTTGTATTTCCTGCAATCTTTCCTCCCTGCTGTGCAATATTTTTATTCTCTTCAAAATTTTTTGGTTTTTTTTCTTTTGAGATTTCGGTGGTGGTGGCTTCTGCAAGCATATTCAACACCAACTCCAGGTTGGTCATGTTATCCCGTAGATTTTCTTTTTTAAGATTTTTAAATTGCTTGTACTCCTTAACTTTTTTGCCGCTCCATGCCTGTGTGATAATATCAGTAAGTGTGGCAAATTCCTGCCCTTTTTTTACATTGCGTTTTTCCCTCCCGATAGCTATCTGGGACATCAGTTAATTCTTTACGTACTTCAATGCTTTTCAATCGCTGGTTAATCCAGCTTTCGCTATAACCGAGCTTTACATAATTTTCCATTGCCCTGTTTATACTCAGCTCAGGGTCTTGTGTTTCTTCTATCCGTTCATATCCCACTTTTGCAAGCCATTGTTTAAAAGGTTCGGCTTTGGGTGATGGAATGGATTGAATCAGGCGGAATAACTGTTCCGTGTCTGCTACATCCGTTTCACGCATTTTGCCATCTTCAGCAACTAATTTCAACCGGTTACAATTTGTAACCGTTTCATTCCCCTCTTTCAGCAAGCGGCTTTTCAAAACTTTCCAGTAATTTCTTGCACCCTGATGATTAGATTGATCAGTCAGTATAAAAATAATATCTACAATAGAGAAATACCAATTCTCCTGTTCTGCATCCCAATGGCTGCGTATTTTTGTATGCTCAAATAATTTGATGTTGCTCATGCCGGTTTAATTTTATCCGTTGTTCCAGTCATTTACCATTTTATCAAATTGAAGCCATCCGATCCGTACTGGATTTTTTGAGCTATTAGAGAAATATTTTATACCGCTTTTTAATACAGTAATGTGCCCCAGAGATTCATCATCTCTAAAAATATGAAAGCGGGCATCCACCTTGTTAACTTCTCTTAGCGGAAGATCTAAATAAACATTATGTTTTGCCATAGTAAGTTTTAATTTATTCAATATATGAAGCAATGCAGCAATATCACAAATTAAATAATAGAGATACCTTACGCAATAAATCCTACTGCTTAATTAATTCTTTTTTGTACTTACTTAGAATTTGATTTCTATTAGGAACAAAATCAATTTTGATATTCTCCAATACTTTAATAATTTTTCCCTTATCAAGAATATTATTTTTTTTTAATATTTTACTTAATACTTCATTTAAACTGCCGTCTCCTAAAAAAAAGTTCTTCATTCTTCTTTTCTCTGCTTCTATAAATAATATTCTCTGGTCATAGGTGTCTTCTAAGTAAATTTGATAAACCTTAATGTCTTTTCCCTCTATAGTTTTCCGGGTACTTCTTTTTAAATTACTTCCTCTATAAATTCTGCCATTTCGTTGATCTATTATGGCAGGATTATAGTTATTATCATAATGAATAATTGTATTACTAAAATTATCAAAATCCAAACCTTCATTGCCAACTCTTGATGCTAATAAAAATAATTTATTATGCTTGACTTCGTTTGCTTTTTTTATTTTATTTAATATTTCAACTCTTTCATTTTGTTTTTGATCCCCCTTTAATACATAAACATTTTGCTTACCATAAAACTTAATTATTTGTTCTTGTAAAGTTTCTAAAGTTGGTATCCAGCTTATGAAAATAGTTATTACATTTTTCCCATTTGTAATATTAAGTGAATCAATTATTTCCAAAAGCTTATTAACTTTTAAGGCGTAAATCAGATTTCCATTAAATAGTTTGATAATAGCATTATACAATAACTTCGAAATCCCTCTTTTAGAAAAGCTTTTGTCTGATGAAACAAATTGACAAAGTTTAGTGCTAAACATTTGCTGTTCTTCATCTGTATTTACAAGATTACGCAATAGGAGATATTGTAATTTTTCAGGTTCCCCCAAAAATGCAGGTTCTTGTTCAATAGGTAATATCTTCTTCGAATTTCGGATTATGATATCACTCATAAAATCATCTAATCCATTAGTTGATTTTAATGCTTTAAAAGGTCTAAAAATTTTTTCATCATTTTCCAACCCCAGTAGCTGATTAATATCATGATCAAAGTGATACTTTAATTTTTTTATAGACGTAAGGGTAATTTTCTCAGGAGTTAATTCTCTAAATTCTTTATCTAGCTTATTAATACCCTGAGCAATCTTACCGGTAATCCCAGCATGTTTTTTCTCTACCTTTTCTAATAGGCTCAATAAAAAAGTAAACTCATTTTTATTATTTTGAAATGGGGTAGCCGTTAATAAAATCAACTTAATTTTTTTATTTACACCAAACTTCTTTTTTGCATTTAAAATTGAATAAATTTTTCCGATTGATACTGCTGACAATCTTGTAGTTTCTTCCGCATCTTTACTGCCGCTTTTCAGTGCATGTGCTTCATCCACAACAATTAAGTCAAAGAACCCTTGCGGAAAACCATTAGCTTTACTAAATTTAGATTTCGCCCCTTTGTTATCTGTTTTTGGCAGAGATTGAAAACTACTGAGCCAAAGACCTTGTCTTTTTCCTTCATTTGATTTTACAATAGTTTGCCATTCTTTTTTACTTTTAATTTGGTGTTGTTCCGAAAAAAATTTTTTAAGAGAACTCTTATTTGTAATAATGGTTTGCTTAATAAATTTATCAATTTCACAAATTAAGGGTATGTCGCTACACTCTTCTTTTATCTCCTCATGCCATTTCCATTTGCTTTGAATTGCAGGAGCGGCAATCATTAGTACCCGGAATTGTTTTCGTTTCTTTTCAAATAGTGCTTTGCTGATGATAGCTAACGCTTCGAATGTTTTTCCACCACCCACTTCATCAGCGAGCATTACTCCCCTAAGATCTTTATATATTGACCAAGCTATTTTACTTTCTCCCTTAATTGGATAATGTTCCAAAACTTGCCATGCTTTTGCTACAGCAAGTTGCTGCGATTCAATAACTTTTAGAGGAAGTCCCGAACCTCTTCCCGTTAATAATTGTTTAATTAAAGCCATTTTTTATAGAATAGTTTAAACTTGTCTTTGTTTAAATTTAAAATACTAACAATATGATTAATTCTTTCTTCACAAATAGGCTTTAATAATCCTGTAATGTCTGTGTCACTAAAAATTTTGATTAGTTGCAAAGCTTTATATAAAGTCGGCGCATCATCAATCTCTAACTCTTTTCGTAATTCTAAGGTATAATCAGTATATATTTTCCTTCCATTTAATATTTTAGATAAATGCTTGATTCTATAAAAATATTCTTCTAATAAAGGTGGTTCAGTAATTGTTATTTTTGAATTTTCCGGGGACACCTTTATACTCTCTTTTTTTAATATATCTTCAAGCTCTTGAAATTTTGTCGTGTATTTGCCTGTAAATTCTGAAAACAGGCTTTCACCATTTGATTTCAGTAAATTTTCAAATTCAGCTGCATTGAAGACAGAAATAGTTACATGCTCTTCTTTGATATTGAATGATATAGTTTCATTTCCATCCTCATCAATACTAGATTTCAATTGAGTAGTTTGGAAAAAATCTAACTCTATTTTTTCAAAATGTATTTCCTTTTTATTTTGGAAAACTCTATCCTTTTTAGGAGTATACAAAGGATTATATAAATAAACAATCATTGAATTCTCCTGCTTTTGTGCAAATGCATAAAACTCTCCTTTAGGGAAATATTCTTCATTGTTTATTGTTTCTTTATAATCAGCAAGATTTAAAATCGGTTTCCAGTATAAAGCATTAAACCAGTTCAATAGATTTTTATTACTTGATTTAAAGATGATACCGCTTTCCTGATTGGCTGAATTAGTTAATTGAAAAAACCCTTGTTGGGTGAAGTTTGCTGACCCAATAAATGCTATAATAAAATTTTGGTATTCTAAAACTATAATCTTTGAATGAAATCCATTCCTCTTGCTAGTCTTTGGCTGAAATATCTCATATTTATATAAATCTTTGGGAATTCTTGAGCCATTTCTCAAATAAATTGAAATAGGACCTAATTTTTCAAAATCTCCTAACTCGTAATTTTCAGATACAAATGGAGTGGCAACTTTAATGCTTTTCGCAACCTTCTTAATTTTATTTTCAACTAAAAAATTGGATAAATGATTATAAATTGATTTTTCTTTATCATTGAAAATAAACTTTAATGAATTATATTTTACTGCCTTGGTTTTGACTTTAATCAATTCAAGTGTGTCTTGAAAAATTTTATTTTTAATAACTATTTGATCGTTTAATATCATTAAATAATTAATAATAGCATTATATATTTCAACATCTTTACCATTGTTAAAATCTATATCTTGTTGCCATGCAATTTCTTTTTCTGAGCTGAAACTTTCTTTAGTAAGATTAGCACTGCTGACAATTATTCTTGCAGAAGCCTTTGATTTTAAAAGAATAAGTTTTGAATGAAAGCAATTTTGGATTAAAGCTTTTGGAGGTCGTACAGGTATACAAATTATTCCATTCTTCCTATTATTTTCAAGATTTATTCCTTGTTGGTAATCATGTAGTACTATAATTCCTCCTTTCGCATAATTAGTAAGTTTACTGATGACCGCCTTATCTAAGGTATAGGTAAGATATATTCCAACTGCATGCCGAAATTCACCAACAGAATCAAACAAGCTTTTAGATTTCTTTTCCACTATAAGTGAGTTCTTGAAGTAAATGTTTAAATGCATAGTGCCGAAAAGAATAAAAAAAACGGATATTAGCATCAACTTCTCCCTGGCGGCTCATGTATTTACGCCATATCTCCTCATTACCTTTTAATTTATCTGTAAATTGATACTTACCATTTTTAAACTCAAACCAGTTTCCACGATTTGGTGTCCTATCTATTTTTAAATATGGATTAAATTTCTTTAAGGTGTCAAAAGCTTTATTTGCTTTATTCCAGGCAGATGTTGGATTGCTTGATACATCATCATTCACTGCTTGTACAACAGTACTAAACCACCTATTAAGATATAAAAAAGGGAGTTCAGGATTTTCTAACGTCTGTTTCCAGAATTGTTCAGAATTATCAGGTAAATGATTAAAAAATTCAGATACATACGCTAAATATTTTGTATTTCTCTTTACCAGAGCATTCCTAAGTTCAATTAAGAATCTTTTTTTAAGATTTGTTTCTAAAAGGTGATTAGCAAAAATTGATTTTCTTCTTGCCATCAATTGCTTTACAATTAATTGTAATTCTTTGTCAGCTGACGGGCTGCTTTTGTTAATAATAAGAAATTCTTTTAGCAAGTCAATTTGTTTGATTCCTATTTGTTGCCAATAAAATTCCGAAGTTTTAGAAAATGTATCTGGCGTAGTATAGATTTTAAAACTTGTTTGTTTTACCCAGTTATTTGAAGTCAAAGGTTCAATATCCTGCTTTGAAAATCTATTTCCAATTATGCGTTGACTTCTGAGGTTAAGTGTTTTGTATTTCCAACAATAGACAAGCAACTTTTCAAGTTTTATTTTGATTTCGCTATTTTGCTTTTTGGTTTTCCCAACAAATTCTTTCTCCTGAAGAAATCTATTTACAAATGATACAAAAATGAAATAAATAGGTTTTGCAATTGTTCCGGAAAATGGAAAATATTTGTCCGATATTTTTTCAACTATATCATCAAATTTGAAAGGATCTCTTTCTCCTTCATCAAATTCTTCTTTATTAACAGTATATATAATAAAGTCGTCAGTGAGATAAGACATTATTTTCTTGTTTAAAAATTAATTAAACCATCAATTCAAATACTCCCCCGCATCACCCAATGCACCATTCACCTCATAATAAATCAATTCAGCTTCCAGTATATCTTTTACCTCATCCTGATTTACTAAAATGCCATTTTTATTTGCGGTATCAACCATTAGCTTTTCCATCTTAGGCTGGTCAATATCTCTAGGATAATCACAAAAGGGCATTTTCTGTCCTTCATCTAACATGATCCCAATAGAGTCAAGATAATCAAACTCTGTTTCAAGAATAAAATAAATTTGTTCGTAACTAAATTTTTCTCTCATATATTGGGGAACATTCATCCACACAGTATCTGCGGCTGTATCTAAATCATAATAGAAGGTATCATCGTTCTTATCTTTTGTTTCTTCTGGTATTATATAAAACATATAAGTGGTTTTAATTGTTGAGAAAATTAAAAGAGCTTAACCTTTTTCTTCAATCCATTACCAAAAGTATAAGGCGCCAGTTGTAAATACTGCAACCGCCCCACTACAATGCCGGGAGCGGTCTTATATTTTTTTGCAATTTTTACTACATCCTCTTCCGTAAATTCTTTTGGCAGTTCATCAATAAATGTTTCGGGTAATAGCCATTTTGCCGCAAAATCATTTGCTTCTATTTCCTTTTTGACGTCTGGTTTGTAACCTTCAAAATCTTCAATAAAAATATCTTTTTTGCCATGCAACAATACATGCCCTGCCTCATGAAAAAAAGTAAACCAAAAATGATCATTGGTTTTATGCCTGTCAGTAAGTTGTATCAACGGATTATTGCCCACCCAGCGGGTAGCGCCACTTACAGGAGCCTTTGGCAGGCACATGGTATATACTATTGCCACTCCGGCATTTGCACATAGCTGCTGCAGTTTCTTTTTAAAATTAGCAGGATGCTTTGCAGCTAATTCCTTAATGATTAGTAAGAGGTTTTTAAAATTGGTTTTGCTAAATGCAGCTACATTTAATTTCCGCATTTCAATTTCGCCAATGCGTAAAAAAGCAGCCATACTTCCCAATGCATCTTTATGTGCCGGGCTTTTACGGTAGCTTGCCATTGCATATTCTTTTACATAAATGCTTACCCATTGCTCAGGAGTGGTAACGCCGTAAAACTGTAAGGTTTCCTCTACCAATGCGGGTCCGATTTCCTTTGCTTTTAAGTAACCACATTCCTTTAATTGTTTTACAGGTTGTTCACTCAGCCAGCCTTTGCAGGTTTCTAAAAATTCTTCCTGTTCCAGCCGGGTAAGTTTTTCACGGTAATTGCTTTCCCTGTTAAGCCAATATTGTGCAGGCATTCCCAATACTTTTTCCAGTTGCAAAGCTGTTTTAACTGTAACAGGCTCTTTGCCGGTAATTATATCATGCACCTTTGAAGTGGTTTTTCCTAACCGCTTTGCCAATTGTGCCTGGCTCATCCTGTTGTATTTTATAGTTTCTAAAATATCATCTCCCGGTGGTGATAACAGTGCCCTCTCTGCTTTTAATTTTTCATTCATAGTATAATATTTTTAATGATAATCGGTTGTTTCAATGATCATTATGTCAGTTACTTTTGATGTATTTACTGATCCATCTTTATTTAATGGCACCGGTTGTTGATTGATCTCAAAAATCATCCTGTGATTTACCGAAATATCAATAGCCCATTCTCCCTTACGTTCGCCTTTAAGCTCATGACATCTTGCAGCCTGGTACATCTGCATTTCTGCCAATGTTGTTACAGTTGTTAATTGTTCCATCCTCTGCGATACCTTTTTTGCCATATTACCAAATGCCTTTTGCATCTCTCTTGCATCTGAAAATACCTTTCTAATTTTATTGTTCTTGTAATCAATATTCATGCAAATATATATTTTATTACCTAAAAAGGGTAACTATTTTATTTAAATTTATTCACAACGTTTTATTTCAGGATATACTTTAAGTAAATTTTAATAAGATAGACAATTTCAAAAATATTTTTAAGAATTAATGCAAATGAAACAAGACATAAAAAATTACTTTTGCAGCGATGTACATTGATTGTAACGATAAAGAACTTTTTATTTTAGAGAAAATCGCAAAGGCAGCTGCGGATTTGCAAATGCCATGCTTTTTAATCGGTGGTTTTGTAAGAGATAAAA
>JBBJOK010000248.1:0-4793 GCA_037721545.1 Chitinophagaceae bacterium | reverse complement strand
TGCCAGGAACACAAATGCATATTATCACGTTTATATTTGTGTGCATAGAAATAGTAATTTTTTTCTACCTGTTAATTTATAGGCTAGCCCGTCCAGACAATAAAACAACCACTCTCAACATAATTTTAATCTTTCTCTTAATTACTTACAACGTTACAGGTGGCTTATTACCTGATCCTAATCTACCGGGTTCAGTTTTCATTCAAAATGATATTGCTTATTTCACAGGATTTATTACTCCCTGTTATTTTCCTTATTACGTTTATAAAGCTTTTGGCTTGGAAAAAATGAAGTTTCATGCATTTAAAGGTGTTTACTTATTCCTGATTTTGCCATATTTTATTTTTATAGTTATCTATGGTGTTTCCAATAATTTAATGACTGCGAAGAATTTATTTATACTGCCGGTGCTATATGCATTTTGGGTTCTTTACAGCCTTTATGTAAGTCTTAAATTTAAGTATAGAAATGATTTTAGCAGTAGGGAGGCTAAGGAGGAGGTGACAATAATCTTTTTAAGTTTATCACCTTGGGTTGGATTAGCTTTTATTGATTATTTCAATGTCGGTCAAGCAGCAGAAGCATCCATAACTAATACGGGCTTCTTGCTATTATTGGCGTTACAAGTAAAGAAGCATATAGAGCAACTTAGAGAGGATCGTTTAAGATTAATAGACTCAGAAAACAGGCTTTTAAATTGGAATACAAATTTGCAGAGAGAGGTAGATAAAAGAACAAGAGAATTAGAAAGAATTAATGAGCAAAAGACTAACACTTTTGTAAATCTGGCTCATGAAACTAAAACGCCGCTCACGTTGATTAATAATTATCTGGAAGAATATATTAATTCAAACGGCAATTCAGAAGAACTGTTAATTGTAAAGAAGAACATTGAAAAGCTATCCAGTGATATTGTCAACTTCTTTGACCTGGAGAGGTATAATAAAGGAATTGCAATTTATAATCATGATCAGGTTTCAGACTTTAGTGAGATTCTTAAAGACAATTTAATATTATTTAAAAAGTATTCGCAGATAAGAAACATTAAACTAAATGACAACGTTCAAAACAATGTTTTTATAAAAGCTGATCCCGTTTCAATCAATCGAATTGTTATAAACCTGATTGAGAATGCCATTAAATTCTCTGAACACGATTGTGAGATAAATGTATCATTACAAAGTGAGGGGGGAAAAGTCATTTTTTCTGTCAAAGATTGTGGAATTGGTATTCCGAAAGAAATGCATAAAAAGATATTTAAGCCTTATTATCAAATTACGAAAGCTAAGAGAAGTATTCAAGGAATGGGGTTGGGATTGCCTATAGTCAAAAAAGTGATTCAGGATTTAGCTGGTGAAATACGAATTGATAGTGATCCTAAAAAAGAGCCCGGAACAGCAATAACTGTAATACTGAATAAGCATCAAAAACTGGAAACTGAGGCAGTATCTCCTAAAGCTGTTAACAATGAAATATCAAGCATTTCATTTGAAGAGGTGAATTATAAACAAGCTTTATATTATCCCAATAGACCGACTATTCTTATTGTAGAGGATAATATAAATATGGTTAATTACCTTTCTAAAAAGCTAGGCGAAAGGTATAACGTCTACTCTGCCTTGAATGGAAATGAAGCATTAATTAAAATAAAAACTCTTCCAGCTTTCCCTGATCTTATAATCTCTGATGTTATGATGGATAAAGTAGACGGTTTCACTTTGGCACGAATTCTTTCACAAAACTCTTCCTACAATCATATCCCTTTCATTTTCCTTTCTGCCAAATCAACACAGCAAGACAAGTTGCAGGGGTTAAAGCTTGGCGCTATTGATTTTATTCAAAAGCCTTTCTCCATTCATGAGTTAATGCAGAAAGTTGAATCGATTTTAGCAACAGTAAGCAAACAGAAGAAAGCGGTATTAAATTCAGCAATTAGCGTTTTAGGAAACAACGATAATGGGCATTCAAAGAGTTTAGAAGATAAATTTGAAAAGAACTGCCAGGCCTATGGTTTAACCAACCGGGAAAAAGAAATAGCAAAACTGATCTGTGAAGGTCAGAAGTACAAAACAATTGGAGAAACATTATTTATTTCGGAAAAGACAGTTACAAAACACGTTCAGAATAATTTTGTAAAGGTAGACGTATCAAATAAGGTGGAATTGATGAATAAGCTGGAGGGATAATATATAAAACCCTATTTTTTGATTACAGCATAGACTTAAGACACCTTGGCAAACATTTTCTACAATTTTTTTAAGCCGTTATATTAGTTAGGTGTTATGAAATATTGATTGAGCTTTTGGCTAGACTAAAATCTCTATCCGCTTTTCGATTTGAAGCAGATAATATCACAACTGCTACGTCATGAAATTCTTCGATATTCCTACTTACTCTCAAACATTCTTTTCCTGTTTTATCTGGTATATTTAGATCAGAAAGATTGCATCTGATTATCCATTTTACCTAACAGGCTTATCAATTTTTAACTATTAGTAGCTACCTGTTAGTTTAAGGTTTGGGCAAGTTCATATACTGCAGTTTGAAACATTTCTACATCATTCACGTTTTCATCGCCAAGAATAATTGGTTTAGTAGGGAAGTCAAATAGGGAATTAAGGCTAAATACAAGGATTAATTAAGGTCGGTTTTAATAACCTATTAAAAATGAAAGTGTTAAAAGTAAAAAAAACAAAGACAAGTAAGGCTTTCCATGTTGACTCCTTTCTTAAAAATACTTACTTATACGTACATTCTTAGTAGGAATTACTTAGGTGCTATATGAGTTTATTTTAAAAAATACTCATTTATACTTAGATAAATAGTATGATTTGCTTAGTTGCAGGATAGGGAAAAAGGACAAATTTGCATTGAACTCATTATTCCTTTTGAAAGGCTTCAATCCAAAAGAAACCAGCATTTTTATAAATGTGAGGTCGTCCTTTACTACACATTAAACTTTTTGAAGCTTCAGAAACAAACCGCTAAAGGAATAATGAATAGTGTGTTATGCTAAACTCTGTTGCTATGCCTATTATTATACAAAAATGGGAAAACCTTATTAATAATACCTTAAATCCGATGAGTGCTTCCAATCGGTTAACTGACGATATTATTAAAAGTCTTATTGCCGAATCTGAATTAGAAAAGGAAAATGTTAGATACCTACTAATTGAGGCTGTAGTTGACAGGCAGAAGATTGGGGATAAGCAGCAGTATGTCCAGGTAATTCAGGCTATGCTGATACGCCTGCTCGACAAGCTGCACTACTATAAGCAGAACAAAGGATTGGAGAACATGCAGTTATACCTATATAAAACTATAAGTCAACATCTGGAAGAAGTTCTCAATTTCATTGAGGACTTTTTTAGTAATTATTTCGACCGGAATGAAAAAGTTCCTGCATCTTATCTACTTATTTCTATTAAAGAATTATTAGGGCAGTTGCAACAACTTAATGAGATTTTAGAATTAAAGAACGCTACAGATACCGAACTTACTAATATTCTTGTAAACAATTTTAATGCATTTTGTTCGAAAAAGTTTACCGCACCTTCTTACCATGAGCTTATTTATCAAAAGGATTTAATGAGCGAGTTATTATCAGCTAATGTATTAAAATCTGAAAATTCAATTAGGGAGGCTTTATTCTACTTAAACTTCAACCATGGCGAATATATAGTCTATCTTTTTGACAAGCTAAATACCCTAACTGAAAGTTTACATTCTAATAAGGAAAAAATTGCTACTCTAAAATATGAGCAGAAAATCATTAACCAATTGAGAACAAAGCTTAATACCTGCTTATCTACAAATATGCCACCACTTAAAGAACAGACTAATAGTTGGATTGAAGAAGAAATAAAGTTTCTACAAACTGAACCCTCTTTTTCTATACCTATAAAAACAGAAATTGAAACTGAGGACAAGATTCAAACTTCTCTATCTGTTACAAAACTTTCATTATTGATTAAACTTATGGTTATCGATAAAATTATTACCAATCGAGTTGTTGCTCACGTATTACGCATCGTGATAAGAACAGTAACAACAGCGCAAACTAACACCATTACTTTCAACAGTTTAGAAACTAAATATCACAACCCTGAACGTGGAACAATAAGTGCCGTTAAGGAAATGCTTTTTCGATGGATAAATATTCTCAACCAATTATGAAGCTTTTGTTTTAAGTAAATGCAGGCTTTTTTTTTCTTTTAGGAATTTTATTAGCTCATGGAAATGATGATAAGTAAATCCATTATGTTGAAGTAGAACATTTACAGGCCAGTTAAGTATGTCCTCAAGTGTTTTAAAACTATGGTTGTAAGCCATCTCTTTAAAGCTTTCAGATAGGTTTAGTTGTTGTAAAGGCCTTTGTAATATATTGTCCTCCATTGGTGTAAAGGTATTCAAACCCAAGATTATTTATACTATTGCGGTCTTTTAAGGCCACACTATTCTTACTCCATTAGTTCAATTTACGTGCCTTATTCCTCTGCATTTGGTTAAGGACAGCGATAAAAATAAACTGAAGATATTAGGGGCTAATATTAGGCGGCTACGTGAAGGCAAACAATTAAGCCTTCGAGAGCTATCATATGCTTGTAATATAGATAACAGTAAGATTGCTAAAATTGAAAAAGGCCTTGTCAATATTACTTTTACAACTCTTGTTCAATTAGCCGAGGCGTTAGAAATTCAACCTTCTGAGCTGCTTAATACCAACTTCGACTAAGTTTTTTAAAAATTTATCTTATTGATTATCAGTGGGGGTAGGAGGGGTTGTCCTACCC
>JBBJOK010000025.1:17287-18632 GCA_037721545.1 Chitinophagaceae bacterium | reverse complement strand
GCCTTTTCTAATTCATATTTTTTATTTCCCCACGAAAAGCTTTTTATAAAAGTTGGTGGAAAACCATTGAAAAATACATTAGAAGCAATACCAACAACACTCCCTGTATTAAATGATGTATTGATTGCTGCCCGGCTGTAATCTCCCATTAACAACCCGCATTTATTGCCTGCATTCACATATTGTGTTGTAAATTCATTCCATATTTTTACAACTCCTGCGGTATTTTTAATATTAGAGTTACTTGTACCTGCACCAAGATTACACCACTCCCCTATTACAGAATCTCCTAAATAACCATCGTGAGATTTATTACTATATCCAAAAAAAACAGAATTCTTTATTTCACCACCAACTGTGCAATATGGACCTAATGTAGTAGCACCATAAATTTTTGTTCCCATTTTTAATATGCTGCCTTCACACATAGCAAATGGGCCACGGATTATACACCCTTCCATAACCTGCGCATTTTTACCAATGTAAATTGGCCCAGAGGAAGCATTTAAAATACAATGTTCAACGTTTGCACCTTTTTCAATAAACACTTTTTTGCCAATGATGATATTGGTGGGTGAAACTTTTTTCGATTTCCTTTTCTTTGTAATTATATCAAAATCCTCCCTGATAGCGGCTTCATTATTTTCAAAAATGTGCCAGGGATATTGAATATGTATTGGATTAACATTTTGCCAGTTAATATCTTCAGACTGTTTTAAAGCTTTTACTAACTCAAGTGAGGGTAGAATGTTAGCAGGAAGTGTCTTTACATCTTTATCAATTTCCTGATTGTCAATTTCAGAAAGGGTAACTATTTTTTTATTTAAAAGTAATTCCCATTTTTCCCGGATGGTAAGAATCCCAACTCTGATATCTGCCGTAGAGCGTGTTAATGTGAATGGATATAGATCTGCTTTACATTTAATATCATCTAAAACAATCCTCATACTTAAAACTACAAAGCAAATTTGAATTAAGGTTTTAAAAAGAAATCCCCCAAATTGGGGGAAAAAAATTATTAATACTTAGTGTAATTATTTATCTCTTTTTTCGTAACGTTTTTTAAATTTATCAATACGCCCTGCAGTATCTACTAATACATTTTTACCTGTATAAAATGGGTGAGATGTATTTGAAATCTCTAGTTTAATAACCGGGTACTCATTGCCATCTTCAAATTTGATAGTTTCTTTTGAGGCGGCTGTAGAGCGACTTAAAAAAGTAGTGCCATTACTCATATCTTTAAAAACCACTGTTCTATAATTACCGGGATGCAAATCTTTTTTCATAAAATCTATTTTTATACATGGAATTTGCCATGCTTTTTTGGAGGTGCAAATGTAAG
>JBBJOK010000025.1:14119-17187 GCA_037721545.1 Chitinophagaceae bacterium | reverse complement strand
CCTCCGCTTTTTTTACGAGGTTGATTTTGTATTGGTTTTCCAAAACGATAGGTGAAAGTCAGTGAGGCTCTTCTGCTATCGTTAATACTTTTAATTTTAATATCTATATCCTGGTATTTCACGCTGCCTGAAAAAGTTTGGGTTTTGAAAATATCGCTAACACTTAATTTTAGCGTGCCTTTATTTTTTAGAACCTGTTTTTGAACTGCGGATGTTATTTGCCACATTGGGTTTGTAATCATCTGTCCTTCTAGTCCTTTGGATCTATAAAACCCACTTAATTCAGCACCCCAGCCTTTGGTAAATTTAAATTGGTTATTAAAATTGGTCGTTAGCATAGTAGCATTTACATCCAGTATGCCGGAGTTTAGTTCACCTTTATACTTATTATTAAAAACATTTGCGTAAATATTTGTTGACCAAATTTTATTTACGGGAAAGTTAGCACTAACGGCTATACCCATATTTTTGCGGGTTGCAATATTTTTATTAGTGAGAAATGTTTTGCGCTCACTGTTTATTTGGTCTAATACCTGAGCAAATACATCAGTTGTTTTGCTATAGTTTAGCGTTGTAGTTAAAAAGTTTTTATGAGTATGAGATAATTCAACGCTATTAGTAAACTGCGGTCTTAATAAAGTATTTCCTACCCTGTATGTGTATTCATCTAAGAAGTAATAGAATGGATTAAGATCCTGGTAAGAAGGACGATCTATCCTTCTTCCAAAGTTTAAATTAAAATTATTGTTCTTATTTGCCTGGTAGCTTAAATAAACCGTTGGGAAAAAATTAGTATAATTTCTTTTAAATGCTGAATCCGGTGTTTGACCATTTCCTAATTGATGGCCATTAGCAATGGTATTCTCAGCTCTCAGCCCCGTTTGTATTCCTAATTTTTTAAATTGCTTATTAAAATTCAGGTATGCCGCATTAATATTTTCTTTGTAAATAAAATGATTTGTTTTACCAAAGTCAGTTTCCCATCCGAGGCCTGTGTTAATTTCATAACCGGCATTGTTATCGGTATTAACATAGCTTGTTTTGGCACCGGCTTCAAACTTGGCTTTATTTTTTAAGGGCATTGAATAGTCAATCTTTGCAGAATAAATGTTTATATCCGATGGAAGGTTTCCCCTCAATTCACTGCTGTTTCTTCTTTTGCTCATATCTGAATTAAGGTAATTGTTGGTAAAAAACTGATTTGATGATTGCGTATATGTACGATAATCAATATCTGCTGTCAGTTCTTTATTTGTGCTGTCAAATACATGGCGGAAATTAAAGTTTGTGCCAAAGTTGCTATACTTACTTCTTTCAGCATTTGTCGCATATAATATAGAGTCTACACCGCTGTTTTCATTTTTTAATAATGTGGTATTAATACCATTATTCTTCCTGGGATTATAAAAACCACTGAGCACTACACCAATAGTGGTTTTTTTATCTGCATAAAAATCAAGTCCTGCTTTTGCATTATGGCCTTCACCACTATTTTTCATGAAAGAAGTTTGATCAAAAATAGTTTCAATCTCTTTCGTTGCTAAATTTCTAAAATTTCTCAATATTGATAAATCTTCCATCCCGGTTCGGGTTGAATAATTGTAATTTCCAAAAAGGTTTACTTTCCCTTTGCGGTAATTAAGATTAATGCTGTTTGAAAATCTTGCATAAATGCCCTGGGCATAATTAGTAGTATTGCTACCATTAAATCCCACCATTTTATTTTTTCTTGTTCTAAGGTTGATTATGCCTGAATTCCCTGATGCATCATATTTTGCTGAAGGGTTGGTAATAATTTCAATTTGCTCTATTGCTGAAGAAGGCATGCTTTTTAAAAGATTGGATAATTGTTGCCCGCTTAAATAAGCAGGTTTTCCGTCCATCATGATTATTACACCCTGTTTGCCTTTAAGGCCGATGTTACCATCTTTATCAACTGATACACCAGGTGCTTTTTCTAAAACTTCCATAGCTGTTGCTCCTGCGTTTGATATTAAAGCATCTACATTTAAAACTGTTTTATCAATCTGTCGCTCTATATATGGTTTTTTAGTATCTATAGCAACCGTTTGTAAAGTTGTGGTTTGCGTTGCCAGCTGTAAAGTTTCTACTGTTGCAACTGTGCCTTCAGTAAAATTTACGGTATTACTATAAACTTTGCGGTGGCCTATAGATGAAGCCATAATGATATAGTTACCCGATTTTAGATTATCGAAAGAAAAATATCCATCTTTATCCGCTAAAGAAAGTTTTACCAATGTTGAATCCTTAGATTTAAGAAGTGAAATTGTTGCGGCATCAATAATCTTCTGATCGCCCCCATTTGTAATTTTTCCAGAAATCCGGCTGTTTGTTTGTGCATTTGTGGAAAAGGATAATAAGATTAGTACTGCAGTTAAAAAGTTGATTGTAGGTTTCATTGTGATTTTTATTTAATACTATGTTTAGAATATTACAACACAAACATAGGTACTTTGTTTAGCATAGTACATAATTATACATAAACGGAGTAAATTTCAGTACGAAATAGGGTTTACAGAATGATAAACGGTAGATTAAAAAGAAAGTTACATGAGACTATTACAGAGTTGTGCTTCGTTTTCTCTTGAAGAACAGAATAACACAACCTACCAAAACAAGCACAACAGAAATTATTTCAGCCTGAGTGGGTTGGAATCCAAATATTGTATAAGTGGCATTTACGCGGATTTTCTCTATAAAGAATCTTTCCACACCTGTAAATATTAGATAAGTACCTGAAATTATCCCAGGGGTATTTACTTTTTTGCGCATAGACCATAGAATCAAGAATAAAGCTCCGCACATAAAGATTTCATATAAAGAGGTAGGAAAAACGGGCTGTGGAAGTGCCCTGCAATATTTGCCCTCACAGTCAGGTAGTTGAATTCCATCTTCGTTTACATTGTGAGGAAATGTATAGGCAAATAACCAGTTTGGTAGAAAAGATGGCCCTTTAAAACTTTTATGGGGGATGTTTCCGATACTATCAGCTTTTCTATCTGTTACTGTGCTTATTGCAGAATCTTTATCACGTACTCTGCCTTCAA
>JBBJOK010000025.1:12096-14019 GCA_037721545.1 Chitinophagaceae bacterium | reverse complement strand
TTTCTATCTGTTACTGTGCTTATTGCAGAATCTTTATCACGTACTCTGCCTTCAAGATAATAAGAGGCATTTTGATTTAACTTTTTTTCAAAATCACCCGGATTTGCCTCAATTACATGGCCCGGAACGTCACTGATATAAGCACTGTTATAAATTCCCCAATCACCATCTCCGGAAACCTGGCAACCAATCCTACCTATTGCATAGGCAATCATAAGGGCAGGTGCAATTGCATCTGCCATGTGCCAGATGTTTATACCTTTCTTTACAACATATATTGATATGGCTATCGTGGCGCAAATAAGTCCGCCATAAAATGTGAGTCCGCTTGGAGAAAATAGATTTACTATAGGATTTTGAATAAAACGATCCCAATTTTCAAGATTATCAAAAAGCTTGGCACCCAAAATTCCAAATATAAGGGCCATCACAACAATATCCCCTACTCTATCATGGGGCCAAATGCGGATTATTCTTTCTTCAGGTTTTGCTAGTTTCTGTTTGCTATTTTCCCGATATTTCAAAAATATAAGAACAGCTGCCAAAATAAGGCCGCCAATCATACTTCCTTCTAATGAAAAAATATATTCCTGCAGATCAATTGCCTGGTCTCTGCTGGCTAAAAAGGCTCCCAATAATTTATATCCAAAAACAAATCCTATAAATCCATTGATTAAAATATCAAATAGGCTAATAGGTTTGCCAACTGTAATGGTTTCTTCCCTTGGTAATAATAATCCTAGTTTTTCTTTTCTTTTTAATTCCTTCGAAAGCACCAAAGCAGCAATTATGAAGGCAAGTGCAACAAAAATTCCGAAAGTATAAAATATTTTAAATGCATTTATCTCAACACCAAACCAATCTTTTACCGCATAATATAAATTAGGATACATATTTCTTTTTTAAGATAAGGCGCAATTTATCGTTTATTTTATTGTTCAATTTTTATTCTTATAAATAAAAAAAATATCCTGCTACAATTGCAGCAGGATATTTTTTAAATCATTTAAAAAAATTAGCAATATTGATCAAAAGCAGCCACTAGATTATTCGCAATCATTTGCGCAGACCTGCCCTCAATATTATGCCTTTCAATCATGTGAACCACTTTGCCATCTTTAAATAAAGCTATAGATGGCGATGATGGTGGATAAGGCATTAAATGCTCCCGTATAGAATTTACTGCCTCAACATCAAAACCGGCAAAACTTGTTATTAGCCTATCCGGTTTTTTATTACTATTACTAACAGCCATTAATACGCCTGGCCTTGCAGTACCTGCAGAGCAGCCACATACTGAATTTATAACAACTAATGCTGTTCCTTCTTTACCCAAAGTCTCATTAACATCGTTTGCATTTAATAATTCTTCAAACCCATTTCCAGTTAACTCTTCTTTCATGGGTATTACAATTTCCTGAGGATACATATTTTATTTTTTTTATAAGAGCAAATTTACACTACTTAGCAATGAATATGAAAGATTAATACCTGTTAATTAATTGATAAGAGATTTCAAATATTTAGTCTTGCGCAAACTCTGGAAACAAAATTGAATAGTATACCAATAACAATTAAAAAATATAGTCATGAAAAACAAAAATTTACTTAAATGGCTTATACCTAGCTTAGTAATAGGGATGTCATTTATTACATTTGAAGGCTATGCACAGGTGGAGACCAAGCGTTTACCTGATGGAACTATAATTTATTCTGATGGTTCTATAAAACTACCAAATGGCCAAATGCGGTATCCAAAAAGACGGGGAGAGACAACCCGTTTGCCGGATGGTACTGTTGTTTATCCCGACGGAAGAACTGAGCAAGGCTCAACAACCAGAACAGGGACAAGACAATCTGATGGAAGTATAATTTATTCTGATGGAAGGGTAAGATATCCGGATGGTACAGTAAAATATCCTG
>JBBJOK010000025.1:8135-11996 GCA_037721545.1 Chitinophagaceae bacterium | reverse complement strand
ATAATTTATTCTGATGGAAGGGTAAGATATCCGGATGGTACAGTAAAATATCCTGATGGCAGAGTAAAACTACCTGATGGCAGAGTGAGATATCCTGATGGAACGGTAAGATATCCAAATTCAAGAAATAGAAATGTAAAAAGACTTCCGCCGGGACAAGCTAAAAAAGTTTACGGTGGACGGGCAAAGGATTATGCACCCGGACAAAATAAGCATAAGAAAGATAAGCATGATGACGATCATGATGATGATCATCATGACAGAAGGAACCGCGACCATGATGACGATGATGACGATTACGGCAAAAGCAAAAAAAATAAAGAATACAAAGGAAATAAAAAAGGCAAAAAATAAGAACGACGATTAGTACCTATGAAAACCACCAATTAAACCTCTCAACTTCGGGAGGTTTTTTTATTGTTTTCATATCCTAATATTTTCAACATGCTTTGAGAAGTTTGTTCCTTTGCATAAACCCAGTCTATTAACTTTCCGTGTTTATCATGTTCCACAATTATATGTTTGGGTGAAGGAATCAGGCAATGTTTTATTCCGCCATAACCGCTAATTTGATCTTGGTATGCGCCTGTATGAAAAAAGCCAACATACAAAGGCTCCCCATTCGTTATTTTAGGTAAGAACACTTCATTAATATGTTCTTCAGAATCATAGTAATCATGACTGTCGCAGGTTATGCCGCCAAGTGTAACCCGCTGATATTCTTCATTCCATTTATTAATGGGAAGCATTAAAAACTTTTCACCAATACCCCATGTGTCAGGTAAGGTTGTAATAAAAGATGAATCAATCATATACCATGTTTCCCTGTCGTTTTGATTTTTTTCACCAATTACACTGTAAATATGTGCCATACTTTCTCCTACTGTGTAACTACCGAACTCAGTAAATATGTTTGGCATAGGAACCTTGTTACGCTTACAGGAAACTTTAATATTTCTTACAATCTCATTAATCATAAACTGATAATCATACTCGAAGCCCAGCGAATGTTTAATAGGAAAGCCGCCACCAATATTTATTGAATCAAGTTCAGGGCAAATTTTTCTCAGCTGGCAATAGAGGTTAATTATTTTATTTAATTCACTCCAATAATAGATATCATCTTTAATACCTTTATTCAAAAAAATGTGAAGCATCTTTAATTGAAAACGATGTTCGTTTCCTTCTATTTCATCTACATAAAATTCAAGAATATCTCTTGCCCGGATGCCGAGCCTGGAAGTATAAAAAGGGAAAGTTGGTTCTTCTTCAGCCGCTACTCTTATCCCAACTTTAAAAGGCACTCTTACAGATTTTTTATATGCTTTCAGTTCATCTTTGTTATCTAATACCGGTATCACATTTTCAAAACCTGTATTTATTAATCGTGCAATGCGGCTTGTGTAATTTTTTTGTTTAAAGCCATTGCATATTATAAATATTTTTTTATCTATTTTTTTATTCTCATATAATTTGTTGATTATTTCGATATCATACGCATACGATGTTTCCAGATGCACTTGATTTTCCAATGCCTCTTCTACAATAAAAGAAAAATGTGAGCTTTTTGTGCAATAACAATAAAAATATTTTCCTTCGTATTTATGTTTTTTTATTGCATTAGCAAACATCTTCTTAGCCTTATTTATTTGCATGCCTATTTTAGGTAAATAAGTAAGTTTTAAGGGGGTACCATATTTATCTATCAATGCTTTTATATCAACGTTATTGTATTGGAGATATTCATCTTTTAAAGCAAAATCTTCCTGAGGAAAGTTAAATGTTTGCTTAACCAGTTCGGTATACGAATTGTTCATTTATGATATATATTTTCGATTATGATCTACAAATGTAATTGAATGCAAATATTTATGCAATAAAAAAACCGTCCTGATTGGGGACGGTTAATTTGTATTAGTTACAAAAATCTATTTTACAGAATCGATAAGTAATTTAAAACTTTCCGGCTCATTCATTGCAAGGTCTGCCAACACTTTTCTGTTAAGGCCAATATTTTTAGTTCCTAATTTATTAATGAACTGGCTGTAAGTCATTCCTTCTGCTCTTACGGCTGCATTTATACGGGCAATCCATAAGGTACGATACTCACGTTTTTTAAGTTTACGACCAACATAACTGTAGGTCATACCTTTTTCCATTACATTTTTTGCAACGGTATAAACGTTTTTGCGCTTACCATAATATCCTTTGGCTGCTTTTAGTATTCTTTTTCTTCTAGCTCTTGATGCTACTGCATTTACTGAACGTGGCATATAATAATGATTTAAATTTTAGGAGATAATTACTTTAAACGAAGCAAACGCATAACAAAATCCCTGTTAGGGCCTTTTACCACACCGTCAATACGCATACCGCGTTTACGCTTGGTGGATTTTTTTGTTAGAATGTGTCGTTTAAAAGCTTTTTGAAAAGTAATTTCACCTGTACCGGTTACTTTAAAGCGTTTTTTTGCGCTAGAGTTGGTTTTAACCTTTGGCATTACAATATTTTTATTTTTACACCCTGCTGGCGCCCCGAACAGACGGGAACTTATGGAGCCTTGTGGGTAATATGTTTTTTTTCCTTTTATTAAGGAAAGCATAAACACAAATGCTTAACGGGCTGCAAAAGTAGTTTAATTTAGGTAATATGCCAAGAGAATGGAGAAGTTAGAAATTTTCCTCTTTTTTGCGGTCGGTGCTAGGAAATAATTTTTCAATCCAATGCATGGAACTTGATACAGGGCCTTCCATTTTATGTGATCTATCATCTATAGTATCATCATTTAGTACTTCGCCAATTTGCAGGGAAGCTGGCAGATGTACTAAAATATTTTGACGTTGATCAGCAAGATAATTTTTTACATTCGCATCAGTGGGGTTAGTAGATAAATCTTTTCTTACAATACTTAATGCTTCCCATGCAATTGTTTCCATCTTACTTGCAGTAAAGTCAATTGTATTTCCCGTATGTGAGGCAACTTTAGCTATTACCTCTTCAGTTTTATTTCCGAAAATCGTTTTTAGTAATTGGTTTTGTAATTCTCCTTTTAGCAATGCGGTATTTCCTTCTTCGGTACCGCTAAATTTATATAACCCCAATAATACTACCGGTATTGCTGCTTGCGGTAAGTAATCCTGAAACGACATCTCCTCAGGTTTTTTTACTTCATGCGTATTTGGATCAATTTTTTGTAATGGAGGAAAACCTAAATTCTTTTGTATTGTTTCTACAAGATTAAGAGCCATAAAATATTATTGTTTTGTTACTACTTTTTTCTTTTGACTTTTTGGAGCAAAAATGGCAAACATTCTTTTTCCTTCTAGCTTTGGCATACTTTCCAACGTACCAAAATCTACAAGCCTTTCAGCAAATTTTAGGAGAAGTAATTCACCTCTTTCCTTAAACATTATCGCACGACCTTTAAACTGAACATATGCTTTTACTTTATTACCATCTTTTAAAAAATTTTGAGCATGCTTGCTTTTAAAATCAAAATCATGATCATCGGTGTTTGGCGTAAAGCGTATTTCTTTTACTTCGGAGACTTTGCTGTTTGCCTTCATCTCTTTTTCCTTCTTCTTCTTTTCGTATAAAAATTTATTGTAATCAATAATTTTACAAACAGGTGGATCGGCCTGCGGTGAAATTTCTACCAGGTCTAAGCCCTGCTCCTGTGCCATTTTTTGTGCAGCTTGTGTATCATACACACCTACCTCTACATTTTCACCTACGAGGCGTACCTGCGGAACTCTTATCATGTGGTTGGTGCGGTGTTCCTGTTGTTGTTCTTTTTTAAAGCGGGGATTAAATGCGCCTCTCGGTGCTCTTGGGGGAAATGCCATTAATTGATTTTAGTTT
>JBBJOK010000025.1:0-8035 GCA_037721545.1 Chitinophagaceae bacterium | reverse complement strand
ATTAAATGCGCCTCTCGGTGCTCTTGGGGGAAATGCCATTAATTGATTTTAGTTTTACAATATTGTTTTAAGCCTCACCCTCGTTCCCTCTCCTACAGAGAGGGAGGCCGGGCAATTAATTTATGTTGATCATTTTGTTTCCACACATCATCACTATTCAAATTTCATCTTATAAATCAGATGCTTTTTTACTTTTAATTTCTTCTTTTATCAATGCAACAAACTCATCAACTGTTCTTGTTCCTGCATCGCCTTTACCTTGCCTTCTTACTGAAACTTTTTCTTCATTCATTTCTCTCTCACCTATCACTAGCATATAAGGAACTTTCATGATTTCAGTATCTCTTATTTTTTTCCCAATCTTTTCAGTTCTTTCATCAATCTCCACACGAATATCTGCAATTTTCAATTTATTTAAAACATTTTTTGAATAGTCTAAAAACTTATCACTTATCGGTAGAATTTTTACCTGCACCGGCGCCAACCACAATGGGAATTTTCCTGCATAATGCTCCAGCAAAAATCCTATAAATCTTTCATGTGTGCCAAGCGGCGCTCTGTGAATAATTAAGGGTGTTTCTGCCTCGTTGTTTTGGTTTGTAAATTCTAATTTAAAACTTTTAGCTTGTGCAAAATCAACCTGGTTTGTTGCTAAGGTAAATTCTCTGCCAATTGTACTGTAAATCTGAACATCTATTTTAGGACCATAAAAAGCCGCTTCATCAGGCACTTCAATAAATGGAATGTTGGCTTCAATCATTACCTTTCTAACCATATCTTCAGTCTCTATCCAAAGTTCAGGCTCATCAACATATTTCTGTCCTAATTTTTTAGGATCATGAAGAGACAAACGCATTACATATTTTTCAACGCCAAAAATTTTAAAATATTTTAAATACAATTTATTTACGGCACGAAACTCCTCCGCAAATTGTTCTCTAGTACAATAAATATGTGCATCATTCATGTGCAAACAACGCACTCTCATCAATCCGAATAATTCCCCACTTTGTTCGTAGCGATAACAGGTTCCATATTCTGCCAAACGCAAAGGAAGATCTTTATAGCTATGAGGTTCTGCAGCAAAAATTTTATGGTGATGCGGACAGTTCATTGCACGTAAATAATATTTTACTCCTTCCAATTCCATCGGTGGATACATGCTATCCTTGTAATAAGGCAAATGACCACTGGTGAGGTATAAATTTTCTTTAGCAATATGAGGTGTTACAACTCTTTTATATCCTGCAGCTTTTTCAGTTTCTTTTGCAAGCCTTTCAAGTTCTTCTATTATCACAGTTCCATTTGGCATCCATAACACCAGGCCCTGGCCTACATCATCATCCATGGTATATATTCCAAGCTCTTTTCCTAATTTTCTATGGTCTCTTTTTTTTGCTTCTTCTAACAACAATAAATATTCATCCAATTCTTTTTGCGTAGGGAATGTTACACCGTAAATACGGGTAAGCATTTTATTCTTTTCATCGCCTTTCCAGTAAGCACCCGCAATGGAAGTAAGTTTTATTCCTTTGATAAATCCAGTGCCAGGTATGTGGGGTCCCCGACAGAGATCCGTAAAACTTCCCTGAGTATATAATGTTATTTCGCCATCATTTAAATTACTGAGGAGATCCAGTTTATATTCATCGCCTTTATCTTCAAAATACTTTATGGCATCCTGTTTGGAAATTTCTTTTCTAATAAAACCATTATTTTGATTGGCAAGTTCAGCCATCTTTACTTCTAACTTTTTAAGGTCTTCTTCGCCAATCACATTATCACCCAGATCGATATCGTAATAAAAACCTTTGTCCAAAGAAGGCCCAACCCAAAATTTTACACCGGGAAATATATCTTCCACCGCTTCGGCCATTAGGTGAGCGGAAGAGTGCCAGAATGTTGATTTTGCTTTATCATCCTCCCAGGTCAAGAACTTTATTTTAGTATCATTATTTATTGGCCGTGTAACATCCCATACTTCACCATTTACTTCTGCAGCTAAAACTTTACGTGCCAGCCCTTCGCTTATTTGTTTTGCGATCACAATAGCCGAAGAACCTTGCTCGTACTGCCTTACAGCGCCATCTGGAAAAGTTATGTTTATCATTAAACGATTATATAATTACAAAAATCTTTATTAAAGAACAGCAAATTTAACGAAGTATTAAGCAAAGAAAGAATTCGATTAAAGGTTTAGGATTTATTTCATTATATTTTTGTAAGAAGCGTATAACTAAGGCATGATTAAATTTATTACTACTTTATTATTTTTATTGTTTGTATGTTTTTCAATTGTTGCGCAACAAAAAAAAACAACAAAACCTTCATCCGCAAAAAAAGTACCTGCGAATGGAATCGGTACAAAATCCACTTCGAAAAAAACTTTAAACCTTCCTGCGCCATCCGCTTATAGAAATGTTGAAAAGCCTTTTACGTTTAACGGACAATGGAAAGGAGGTTTTGTTGATAACAGTGCCAGTTTTATAGGCTTTGGTGGAGAAAAAATAGACTATGTATTAGAATTAGAATCCGAAGGGAAAGAAGTAACTGGTTATTCATATACCTATTTTACAGAAGGCGCTAAAAGGTACTATACCATCTGTAAATTAAGAGGTACCATTAACCTGGCAACGAAAGAGATTGTAGTTACCGAGTTCGAAAGAACTAAATATAATACGCCTCCAAATATGAGCAACTGTTTTCAAACTCACAGATTGAAATATATAAAAGAGGATACAGATACAGAAACAATTCAAGGGTCGTGGGTACCCGCCCCAGACCAAAGCGGTAATTGTGGATTTGGAAGAACAACTTTGGCAAGAAGAGTAATTAAAAGAAATACGTATGGTGAACAAAAGGCTTATGTACCCTCAACTAAAAAGGATCCGGTTGTTAGAGATATAAAACGGGTACAGCCGCCAGTTGTTAAACAAACACGGCCAGCAGCGAAAGATCAAAATAAAACGGTAGTAATATCAAAGACTCCCATCGTTAAAAATAGTAGTGAAGTAAAGAAAAACAATTTCCCAAAAAGGGATACGGTTAAGAAAGAGATATCTGTTATTAAACCTCCGTTAAAAAAGAATGAATCTATTTCTTCTAATCAAAAATTTGATCAGAGAATTAATACTGTTCTTAAAACCATCCCCATTACAACTGAAACTTTCACTGTTGATTTTTATGATAATGGGGAAATTGATGGAGATTCTATTTCAGTTTTTTATAATGGCAAATTGGTGCTTTCTCATCAAAGATTAACCAATAAACCTATTACTCTTACTCTATCAATAGATCCGGATAAGTCAGTTAATGAGTTAGTGATGTATGCTGAAAATCTTGGTGAAATACCACCCAATACTGCCTTGATGATTGTAAATGATGGTGATAACCGTTATGAAGCAAGAATTACATCAGACACTCAAAAAAATGGTACAATTAGATTTTCCTACAAACCTGCTATTCCATAGGGTTTTAGTTCCATTTATAAGTTTTCCAGCACCACCACATAAGTAAGAATTGAAATGGGAATAATCTTATCCATGCAAACAATTCTGATGTACATAAATATTGTGAAATACAACCTTTCATTTGAATTAAATAAATGTGGGCAGGGATAAAAACAATCAATAATATAATTATTATATAAGTCCCTAGTTTTCTGGTGTAAGGAAATATTACAAGTATGCCGGCAATTATTTCTAATATTCCACTTGCGATATTTATGAATTTGGCGTTGGGAAAATAAGGGGGTATAATAGCTATGTATGTTTTGGGATGCCAAAAATGATTGATTCCGGCCCCAATATATAAGGCACACAGTAAAATCAAGCTTCCTTTTTTGATAAGACGATTTGCTTTTTTGTTTTCGTTCAAATCCCGAATTTATAATCTCTTAACAAAGAAACATTCCGGATGTTACATCCCATAACATAATCCATGTTGTATTGTTTATTATTGTAAGGTATCTTTTATTTCACCACAGTGAAGCATAGTACCTTTGTATTCTGGATGATTTTTACCTAAATAGGGGTTTATAATTTCTTTAGTATTGCTTAGCCAGCTGCCATCTTTATCGTCCCCAAATGCCATTGGACAGTTCTGCCAATATAATTTTTCACCTTCATAATGAATGGTTTTTAAAAGTGGAAAAAGATTCTCAGAAATCATTCTAAACCCCTGTCTCATTTCTGTGATATTTGTTTCATTCGCAATTGCGTTAGCATTGGATTTTATATCACCAATAATTAGTTTAGCTGATTCATAGATACCTGAAGAATCGTTTTTTAATTCCTCAATTTTAATGCTGTCAATAGTAGTGATCAATATTTTTTCCTGCATCTTTATTTTTGCTGTATCCGCATTTACAAATGCTTCTTTCAAATTAAGGTATTCTGTAATAACTGCTCCAACGCTTTTATTGAATTCACTAGAGTGTTTGCCAACCTTGAGTGCTTCCTGCTTAGGTGCATCATTATTAGAATTATCCTTAAAAAATACCCACCATATTCCAAATACCAACGCAGCAATAGCTACTACAGCCAATAATGCTCTCATATTAATAAAAATTTTTTCCAAAGTTAAACATAAAAGGTTACCACCTATAACAGTTCGACTGCATTTTCCCATAAATACAGCTTAATTTTGCCGCCTTAAATTAATTGAATGCTGTTAGGTTTACAAAATGTTACGTTTGAATTTGGAGCCCGGGTAATTGTTGAAGATGCAACATGGCACATACAACCCAATGAACGAATTGGTTTGATTGGTTATAATGGTACTGGAAAGTCAACTTTATTAAAAGTCTTTACCGGGCAATATCAACCTTCTGCAGGTACTATAGAAAAAAGCCGGGAAACAACTATTGGCTTTCTACATCAGGATCTTTTAAGTTTTGATACCGATGATTCCATTTTACAAGTTGCTTTGGGTGCATTTGAAAATGTACTTAAACTAGAAAAAGAAATAGAAGCAATAGGAATTGAATTAGAAAAAAATTCTGATGAAGATCTGGCGCACAGATATGCCGATAAATTGCATGAGCTCGAAATAATTGATGGATACAGTATTCATCATAGATCAGAAGAAATATTGCAAGGCCTTGGATTTGCGAATGCTGATCTGCAGCGCCCATACAAAGAATTTAGTGGTGGATGGAGAATGCGTGTGTTATTGGCAAAAATGATATTAATGCATCCTGATGTTTTATTATTGGATGAACCCACAAACCATCTGGATCTTCCTTCTATTGAATGGCTTGAAAAATATTTACAGCATTACCAGGGCTCAGTAGTAATTGTTTCTCATGACCGTTATTTTTTAGATAGAATGGTAACCAAAATTGTTGAACTGTATCAGCAACAACTGCATTTTTATACGGGCAATTATACTTATTACCAACAGGAAAAAGCTCAAAGAATAGAGATCCAGCAAAAGGCTTATGAAAATCAGCAGGATTATATCCGCCAGCAGGAAAGATTTGTAGAGCGTTTTAAAGCCAAAGCTTCTAAAGCCGCACAGGCTCAAAGTATCGTGAAGCGTTTGGACAAAATTGAAAGGATTGAAAATACAGAGCTGGAGCGGCCCAATATGAGAATTAATTTTGCGATTGACAAACAGCCCGGCAGAACATTATGTACGCTGAAAAATGTCACTAAACAATTCGGTGAAGTAAAAATTGTGGACCATGCCGGAGCAGAAATAAATCGCGGTGATAAAATTGGTTTGATAGGTGCAAATGGTAAGGGTAAATCTACTTTGTTGCGTATTGTTGCAGGCACCGAGTCTTTTAAAGGCGAAAGAATTTGGGGCCACAACGTTGATGATTCTTTTTATGCCCAACATCAGTTAGAAGCCTTAAATATGAACAATGATGTACTTGAGGAAATGCAAACGGCCCGTAGCGGCAAGACTGAACTGGAACTGCGTACATTATTGGGATGTTTTTTATTTAGCGGCGATGATGTTGATAAGAAAATAAAAGTTTTAAGTGGTGGCGAAAAGGCCCGGGTAGCGCTTGCAAAAACCATAGTAAGCAAAGCAAATTTTTTGTTGCTTGATGAACCTACAAACCATCTTGATATTCATTCTGTTGACCTGTTGATTGATGCATTAAATAAATATGAAGGCACTTATATCCTTGTTAGTCACGATAGATATTTTGTAAATCAAACCTGTAATAAAATCTGGGAAATAGAAGATTTTAAAATAAAAGAGTTTGTAGGCAATTTTGAGGAGTGGGAAGAATGGAAAAAGCGAATGGCACAGGTTAAAACTCAGCCCGAAAAAAAGGTTATTGAAAAAGTACCTGCAGCAAAAGTTAAAGAAGCAGCCCCTGAAACAAGGCCTAATAATACTCAGCGAAATAATATAGATAAAGACACAAAAAAGGAATTGCAAAAAGTGCAAAAGCAATTTCAACAACAGGAAGAAAAAGTTGCATTATTAACTAAACAAAAAGCAAATCTTGAAAATGCATTAGCATCTCATGAGATTTATTCTGACAACACAAAGTTTTCACAAACTGAATCTGATTACAAAAAAGCATCAGAGCAATTAGCGAAAGCCTCTTTAGAATACGAGGTTTTGTTTGAACAAATGATGGCCTTAGAAGAAAAACAACCTAAATATTAAATTACTTTACGGCTAACGTGGTTGACACTACCATATTTAACTGCTTAGTTGTTATACGCCTGTTTTTCCCAAAGATATTGTAGGTAATGGTTGTCCCCTTTAAATACTCAAATAATTCAGTACTGTTTGTTGGAGTAAAAGTAAAAGTTGTAGCGAATGTATCCGGAAAAGTTTGCTTAAAGAATTCTACAGGATTATTATTGGTGTTTGATTGGATCGTCATCCGTGCACTTTCAAAATTTGCAAGATTGTTTAACGGATCCGGGTTAGTGATACTAATTACTATTTGTTTTATTTTAATGAAACGAACTGCATTTGCACCGAAGACGCCGGCTGTTTTTGCTTTAACAATACTATCTAAATTAAAATTATAAGAATAAGACCCTAATGAAATTTCAGAAGGGCTGACTAAAGGAATTATAGGAATAGTAATTTGGACATCAGGAACGTTGGCATCCAATCCTTGAAATATTGCATCAGCTACTTTTTTGCATGATAAGAAGCCAATAAACAATAAACTAGTAGCAAATAATATACGAATTGATCTTTTCATAATTTATTTATAAAGATCAAATATATAACTTGTAAATATGCGATTAAGTTAAATTTCAGTGGTGTTAAGCTCTTTCTGACTCAAAATCAGGTGGTAAAAAAATAAGCATTCTTGCATCCGATAATGTATTAGTTTATATTTGCAAAAAATTGGTTCGGTAGCTCAGTTGGATAGAGCATCAGCCTTCTAAGCTGAGGGTCATTGGTTCGAATCCAATCCGGATCACTGATAATTACAATCAACCCCTTACCAATAAGGGTTTCATCATTTTACAAAGTCTTATGTATAGGTTTAATTAAACTCTCTAAAAAAAATCTAAGAAATTCCCCACAAAAAGTTAGAAAGATTACTATATGAAAGGTAAATTAGTCAAACTAATTTAGTAGTCTATAAGGAGTAGTTTTGATCAACCGCTTAGCGCACATACGCTAAGCGGTTATTTTGATTCTCTACTTTACCTGTTGAAAAAATACCTAATCCTACCCCCTGTAAACTCTAAAGAATTGATTGCTTTTTATAAGCAAAATTTTAAACATTTATAAAGACGTAAGAATTTCTGTATTATAGTTTTTCTAATAATGGTTATCAAACAGCGCTAATTTTTTTTTTCAAAATCTACTCCTTAGATTTTATAGGCCTTCCTTAATTGGGGGGCTTATTTTTTTATGTATGGTGCATATTTGCAATAATCATGTTCAATTTGGTGAGGTTTAAAGAATAAGCAATGATAAAAGTTGCAATCTTATTTGAAGATGACTTTCTTTAGTTTGTCTAGTGATTGGTTTGAGTCAACCTTTGTATTTTTATAAAAATATTAAATGGATGTAAAAATTGAACATACATGGAAGG
>JBBJOK010000024.1:0-18745 GCA_037721545.1 Chitinophagaceae bacterium | reverse complement strand
CGCAGCCTGCAGTGCCCGAAGCCAGTATGGTACTACCTCTGATGTAACCTTTACCGGTCATGAACAATTTATCAAACGATGGAATGCCTGTCGAAACCCTCTTGTCTGTACCCGGATGATCAAGACCCGCTGAGGTTATGGGAATTACTGAAAGTCCTTCATCATCTATTACAAATGGATATTCGCTTGTTCCATGACGTGACCCCCGATATTTAATGACGCGAACTCTACGGGTGGCAATTTGGTCTCTGACTCTGTTATCCAGAAGAATGATGCAATCGGAGATATACTCCTCCAGCCCATGACGGGTATATGAACCGTTTTGTCCCGGCTCGCCTGTAACAATTGCCGTTACTTGTTTTTCTTTAAGCCATCTGAAAAGTCTTTTTATCTCTAAGCGAAGAATGCCAAAATCTGTAATGCCTGCAAAGATAGATTCAAGAGAATCTAAAACAACACGTTTAGCGCCAATTGAATCAATTGCATCTTCCAATCGAACGAATATCCCTTCAAGATTAAAGTCTGTCTCCTGAATGTCTTTGCGGTCTAAAATAACATGTTCGAGCACAATCTTTTTCCGCGAAACAAGGCCTGGCAAATTCATATTGAGAGAAGCCACGTCTTTATAAAGTTCATCTTCGGTCTCTTCAAACGACATGAGAATGCCCGGCTCGTTGAAATCAGTGGCACCCTTGATTAGAAAATCAATCCCCAAAAGGGTTTTTCCGGAGCCGGCATTGCCGGAAACTAAAGTGGTTCTGTTTTTGGGAAGCCCGCCTTCGGTAATTTCGTCAAAACCTTTGATGCCGGTGGGGCATTTAATTAATTTATTACGCTCAATGGTAATTTTTCCCTTGATAATTTTTGTCATTTCATATGCCTTTATTATTATTAAGATGGAGTTTCCACAGATTTTTTTTCAATCTAAATATAACTATATTATTCACAATACGGCAATATTCTGGAGCAAAGCTTGTTTTGTTTCCTGACTGGTGGAAGTTGATTTTTGGGGTGAACTGTTCATGCTGCCGGGTGAATAATTTGTTGTTTTTGGGTAGCAATTAAGTTATGTATTCCCTGGTGAATAAGTACCCATTTGCAGATAGTGGTACTGCTGATACCATACTTTGCCGCAAGCTTTCTAAAGCCGCATCCTTGCGTTAAATACTCCTGTATGATTTGTGTTTTTAAATCCATAAAATGGCTAATATGTAGTCAACCTATTTCAGGACGCGACATGTAGACGATTACAATTCCGTCTGCACCGCCTGCACCCATATTGCCTGCCGTTATTATATATTATGGCATCAATTCTTTCACTTTCGAAGCAATAATCACATATTGTTCTTCCGGTAAAAAATGTTTGGCTTCCACCTTAGTAACAGGTATACCCGGCCTGGCTTTTTCAAAGTCCTTTCCGCTTTCTTCATAAGGCAGCAAAGGATCTTCATTGCCCCAGATCAATTGTACAGGATATTCAGGATTTTGAAATGCATGGTAGCACGTTTGTGTAAATTCGGTTGTTTGCTCAAAATTTCTCATGATTTTTAAAAATGCTTTACCTCCATCTTCCCTTTTTAAGAGATGTATATAAGCAGCCATTTCTTCATGAGAAATAACATCCATATTTACTACTCCTGTAGCTTTCATGAATAAAGGAAAAGTAAGAGGTGTTAGTAATGCGAGTTCTGCTTCTCCCAGCACAGGTATTTCGAAAGGGCGCATAGGCGAAGGCTTTTTAAAATGTTCCAGGTCTAACATGGAATTTAAAACAGTTATGGATTTTATACGTGTGCTGTTTTCCATTGCCATTGACAATCCAATGGGTGTGCCTATATCATGTGTAAGAAGGTGAACTTCACTAATATTTATTGCATCTAAAAAACTGTTGCAAAATCTTCCGAAGTTGCTAAAGGTGTATTCGAAATCCTCCGGTCTTCCGGATAAGCCCAGCCCCGGCAAATCAATAGCAATAGTTCTTAGGCCTAACTTTTCTAATTCTTGAGCTACTTTGCGATAAAGAAAAGAAGAAGTCGGCACGCCATGTATACAAAACACTACCGGGCCGGTACCTGTATCCCAGGCGAATGTCCTTATTCCATCTACAATAGTGTAATTGCCATTCTTTTCGTGCTGAAGTATAATGTCTTCTGATCTTTCTTTGCTTGACATAATGCTTATATTTTAATTTGAATATAGCACATAAAGATAATGCCGCTGAAAAGAATTTAATCTCTAACATCAACTTATATTTCCATCAATTCGTCGCTATTGATGAATAGCAAATAAGGGCTTAGGAAAAACAAGAACCTTGGTAGATTGGACCAACTCATTAATTCAACGTATTGCCGTTACAAGCAAGTAAGTTGCAGGAATGGAAACAGAATCATCGCTGGTACTTTTGTTCTGACTGTTAAACAATGCTTCTAATTCATGTTGCAAATCCTTGGCCTTTCCATTTTTTTCAGCTGCTTCAAAAGCATTCATAGTAGGACCGTAATAGTTCTTAAACTTGTCAACAAGTTTTGAGGGTGGAAAGGAGCCGTTAAATGTAAAAGTTTCTTTAGAGAAGGATATGTTTTCTTTTGCAACACCGGCGCTAACAAAACGTTCAATAACATTGCTCTCTACACCCCACAACATCGGGCTAATAAAACCTTCCGGCGGTGGAGGTGTGTATGCAGAACTAATTTTTAATATTTGTGCTACAAGGGTCGGATCTCCCGGTATCCAGTTTCCCATAATAATTCTTCCACCCGGCCGTGTAACACGAACCATTTCACTGGCTACATCAAATGGTTTTGGTGCGAACATTGCACCAAAAATGCTTATGACAAGATCAAATGTTTGATCTTTCAATTCATGCAAATCCGTTGCATCACCTTCCTGAAAAGTGCAATTTATAAGCCCTTCATTTTTTGCCCGGATGTTTCCTGCTTCAACTAAATTTTTAGCGATATCAACACCTAAAACATCGGCGCCGAGTTTTGCTGAAGGTATCGCAGTGGTGCCATCACCACAACCAAGATCAAGAACCTTAAGACCTTTGGTGATTCCCAGTTTGGCGACAAGGGCCTCACCGCTTTCCCGCATGCTTTCGGCAATGCGTGTAAAATCTCCTTTTTCCCATAATGCTTTGTTTGGATTCATAGTGTTTAATTTTAGAATACAAAATTAAAATTTATAAACTAATTTTCACTTCCTCCTTAGCCGTATCTCCTTTGCGTTGGTATGAATGGGGTGGTACATTAAAAATTGTTTTCCTAATTGCACAACGTAAGCTTTTTTTTAAATTTTTGCATAACCTGTTTTAATCGTTTAATTCAATAAGGCTTTGTCTTTTCCTGTCAACCTTTAATTGAAATATATCAGGTCTTGAATAATGCCCTGAAGGATCGAAATTTTGTCTTTCTTTTATTACATCTTTAATATCAATAGTAGCGGTAAGTAATGCCTCTTTATTAATAACCGGTTCTATTACCATACTCCCATCAGGGGCTGCCATACACGAGCCTCCGTTGCCCAGGTAATCCGGTGCGTTTGTTATTATTTTTTCAAAATGAGGAATAGCATTATTTATATCTTCCCTGCGCATTAAACCTGATGCTGCAATAACAAACGAGCGGGATTCTTTTGCAATAAAACGGGTTATATCTTCTGTATTCCTAACACTCCCGGGCCAAATTGAAACGTGTAAGTTCTCGCCTTGTGCATATAATGTTGTTCTGGCAAGAGGCAGCCAATTTTCCCAACAATTCAATCCACCTGCGGTGAAAGGGCCTATTGAGTGTACAGTTAATCCGTTAGCATCTCCGTTAGACCATACCAGTCTTTCTTCATAAGTAGGAACCAATTTCCGATGCACCGAGCCAATAGTTCCGGATTGATTTATGTAAACCATACTACAGTAAAGGCTATGATTACCGCGGTCTGCTGCTCTTTCAATACAACCTAAATAAATAGCAATTTTATTTCTTAAAGCAGCTTCGCAGATAGAGTTTAAATCACCTGCATTTATTTGCACTGCTTCCTGCACATAATGCGCAAAAATTTCTTTTTGTATTTCAGAATTAAATCGGGCACCATCAGTTAACTCAACCCAAAAAGGATACCCCGGTAAAAGACCTTCTCCAAATACTACCAGCCCGCAACCCTTTGCTCCGGCATCATCTATTTGTGTGATTATTTTTAATGTGGTCTGTTTTTTATTTAACCACACAGGTGCTATTTGAGAAATGGCTATGTGGAGTTGCGTTTCTTTCATCTCTGTAAAATATAAAACTTTTCTTTCTCAGCTGTGTCTCTTTTTGCGTTGGCTTTAGTTTGGCAGGACAGGGCGTTTATAATTATTTGCCGTCGTCCCGCCTTACACATTCTTAGCCAGGGGAGACACGGATGAGGAATAGAGTATGCTTTTTCATTCCCGAAAAAATTATTTCTTTTTTACCGGTGACTTTCTAAATGCAGTTTCATACGTCGCGATCCAATCTTTAACCGACATTTTACTCATCAGTTCACCAAACAATTTAAAAGGGATCTTCTCCAACTTCTTAAAGCGGATACAGCTTTTTCCCATATCCAGTTTTGCATCCGTGTGTTTCGGATACTCTGTAATAAACCACTTCAACAATTTCGGAACGGCATAAATGCCCATGTGGTAAAAGGCAATAAAGTTCTTCTGACTCGCAAAACCCGCAAAAGGCAGCGGATCCTCGGGTTTACAATGGTAACCGTTCGGATAAAGCGAATGAGGCACAACATATCCTATCATTCCGTAACCCATGGTTTCCTTAAAACCTTTCGGCAGATTTTTTAATATTTCTTTACGCAACTTGATAATTGCTTCTTTTCTGTCTTCCGGCAATTCCTTGATATACTCATCCGGTGTTGTGGCTTTTGATTGCATGATTTTAATTTAAAGTTAATTAAATTGGACCAGCGTATCCATTTAACCAATTCGGATATTATTCCAGAACTTTACGATCGAATCTATGATCTTGAAATTCTGTTCGTGAAAGGTATCGGGATCAAAAACTCCATGCTGGCGCAGATATGTAGCTTGGCTTTGTGCGGCTGGGTATCTGTGACTTAAGAAGTGCTTTAAACAATTAAAGTATTTAACATTATAATTTCTAAAAGGCCTTTGCCTCCAAAATAATCTATGGCACTACTGTATTTCCATTCTTCAGCCTTTGTTACAAACCCGGCTTTTACACTGTTGTCAATTCTTATAATGATAGTTAGCAAAACGGATAAAATTGTTCCAATCAAATACGGTTAAATTATGAATGCCTTCCCTGTTGTGGTAACCAAGAAATGAGCGAATAATGGCCTGGTTAATTGCCGGAGGTGTTGGTGTAAGTGCAGGTGGCTTTTTATATAAAGCATAAACCTTTTCAGCATGCTGTAAGGATAGGTAAGATCCTTTAGGATCAGCCCATAGATCCTTGCTGGCACTGGTTACATACACCGGCCTTGGTGCGATTAAAGCAATCAACATGTGTTGGTCTACGGGTAAAGCGTTTTCATTGCCGTTGTACTTTTTATAATTATTGGCAAACCAATGGGGAAAACTGGTGTTGATTACTTTTACTGTTTCTCCAAATTGTCTTCTTGATATAGCGGCCCCGGTATTGCCGGAACAATTTGAAAACACCATTGCAAAGCGCTGATCTTGGGCCCCGGCCCATAAAGCTGCTTTTCCGCCCCGCGAATGACCAACTATAAAAACTTTTTTTGCATCAATCGCCTTATCAGTTTCAAAATAGTCCAATGCCCTGCTGGCTGCCCACGCCCAGGCACCAATTGCTTTCATTCCATTGGCAGCAGTTAACTGCTCCGGGTAAAGTTGTAATACACCATTTTGATACCTATCCTTATTGTCAGGTGCTGCATCTTCTACATTAAAAGCAGCAATAGCATAACCACTGTCAATCACTATTTCAGCAGGCCAAAATTCGCTTAATGTATCTCTTGAAGGATCCGTATTCCTTTTTCCACGGTTATTGATTAGTAAAAAAAGGGGAGCTGGAGTTTTAGGATGATTGGGAACAAACATCGTTAAATGAATATCTGCTGACTTAGCCATTTTCCACACGGTAATGGTAACTTCTTTTAAATGTGCTTTGCCGCCCATGGCATTTGATACGTCATTTGTGATCATGTAATGTATGCTATCAAAAGCTTTTGGCATTTGACCATAAATGTTGTTTTCAAAGAGCTGTAGTACTTCCGATCTTCTGTTTTTTTCCCACGATGATTTATTAGCCACCTTGCTTCCGGTAGCAGTCTTTAATAATTTAGGCAAAGTATAAAATGGCACTTTAGCCTCATCATAGTTTTGTGCAACCACTTTCATTATCAGAAAGAAAAACACACCACATATTTTAAGTCGCTTCATCATAGTTTTACAATTTGCCTATCAAGCAGTCTTGATCTGACTTACAATTTCAAGAAGGTGTTCTTCGTCGGTACCGCAACAACCGCCAAATACGTTTAGGTGATTAAATGTTTCTTTCAGCATCTTATTCTCACTACCTAATTCATGTGGATTTCCCCTGTCTAATTCTGTGGCTTCATCCAGTTCTGCATGACTTTTACAAGAAGCATTTGCCCTTATCCCCTTTATCCGCTTAGTCCATTGCTCATTTATCCCGTTTTGCAATTCATTTAAAAAGTGTGTCGGGTGAGCACAATTAATCATAAAATATATCGGGGGGTTTTTTACGCTTTCGTCAACTTGTTCAATTGCTTCTTTTAAACCCACTCCTGCAGGCAGTTTCCCACTCGTTTCAACTGTAAAAGAAATGACAACAGGAAGATTTACAGTATTAGCCGCTCGGGCAATGCCAATCGCTTCTTCTACATAATTCATCGTGATGGCTGAAACCATATCAACTTGTGTATCCGCAAAAACTTCTATTTGCTTTGAATGATATTCTTGAGCTTCATCAACAGTCATTTTATTTTCAGGTTTATACCCATCGCCACGAGGACCAACACAGCCACTGATAATGATAGCAGGTAACGCATCTTGAAATTCCTCTTTCAAATCAACCAAGAGCTGAACTGCTTTTTGATTGATTTCTGATGTTGCTGACTTTGGATAGCCAATTTTTTCTATCCACTCAGGGTTGGCCCGCCAGGTAGGGCTTTCTAAGATGAAACCTGTTTTAAAATCTATTGCAATCTTCAAATACCGCTTATAATAATCCCTAATTGCATTATAGCCTTTTTCATCTTTCAGTAAATCAAAGGCAGCAAAACACGGAAGTTCATAGCCTTCAAGGAAAACCAGCGTCGTTTCCAGCCCGCCGTCAGTTAAAAATATATTAGCAGATGCATTCGGTAGAGTTGTTTTACTATTTGCCATAGTGAAGTTTTTGATTATACATAACTCGTTGCTTTGCGCCCTTTGTTGTTCTAAAATTAATTTATTTTCAATGATGAATGGAACAAATTGTTTTTCAAATATTATAATCCCAAGCTTAATATTGTTTTGCAAAACTGGAAACTGGTTTAGCTTTTTACATCCGGAATTTTCATCCTTAGCCGTGTCTCTTTGTGCGTTGGCCTTAGTTTTGGTAGGACACGGCGTTTATAATTATTTGGCGCCGTGTCCCGCATTACACAAAGCCAGGCAAGGGAGACACGGCTTGGGAAAAATTGTCTGAAAGGTTGCTGTCCTAGTTGGTACGCCGAGAAGAACAACTGCAACAGCTTCGTGAAGTCTTAGAAGATTTTTCATTTTTAATCCAATGCTTTATGATGTTAATTCCAATCTCAACAAACTGTCTTTTATAGATTTGATTGTGTCGGGGTCTAACCTATGAAGTAGAAACCCAGCTTTCCATTCGGATACCCCATCGTAAATACAACTTAAAAGAAAATTAAATCTTGAATTATTGTCAGCAAGTTCCATCCAATAAGGATGGTTAACATTTATAAGAATGTTTATTCTATTTTCTTCACCTAACGGACGAACAATTAAATAAGGGTCATATGGAGAACTATCTTCACTAAGAATTACAACAATTGAAATCCCGTCAATTACATAGGTAAAACTTTTGTGTTTAACTTTTAATAGTCTTTTTACAGTTTCATCATTTGTTTTTGTAATTGCTTTTTCCGGGAGAACTGCTTTTTTCAATAGTACATCCTTAAATGCATCCGTTCTCAAATTTTCAATAACTGTTTTAACAGCTGATTCAAAATCGAAATTGGAATCCGTTTCTTTTCTTCCACGAGTTTTATGTGGAATGTTAGATTCTTTTTTATAATCAGCCAATTTTGCAAACAGTGCTTTATCTAACAAGTCCTCCTCGTCATCAGCAAACAATATTTGGTCTTTTGTATGACTAACCCCAAATCGTTCATCTAAATTGAGCTCACCAGTAAGACGCTGGTTTGTCAAATCATTTCGACCTCCGTCTTCTGAACCAAAAATTAAAGAATTTCTGTAATTTTTTGGATAACCAACTATTACCCTTTCTGCTTGTATTAATGAAAAACCTCCAGAAGCTTTCGAGCCACTTTCAAGAATACCCGCCCAGCCTTTGACTAACTTTCCATTTATTTTGAAATTGAGTTGGCGTTTAAATTTTTTCCCATCGTTATCATTTAATAATCTTCTATCTATATCATCTTGGCTCCAACTCAATGGTGTTCCTTGAAACTCTAAATACAGAGTCTCGTTTTGTAAATCTATTCTATAAATTGATTGTAAATATTCAACACTGTTTTTTGCGTTTTGAGAATTTATATTTCTTACTAGGTCGGTTATCTTCAAAGTCGTTCCATGTTCACTAATTGGGCATTTTTTTGTGGTAATCTTTAAGTTGGGGCGAAATTGTTGAACTGCTTTGTTGGGATTTTTCTTTTTAAAATCTTTGTAATGTTTTTCTTCTTCTTTTAATATTTTATGTAGGTCAATTGATACGGAAAGCATTTCAGTTGAGCCTTTTTGAGTAGTTTCAACAGTCCACATATTACCAAACCAAAAGGCAGCTGTTTTAAGACCAAGACCATATTTTGACCTTTGATTTGATATTGCCGGTTTCTTACCCAAGGTCATAGCATTTTGCAAATCATCTCTATTCATTCCAAAAGCATTGTCCTTTACTTCAATATAACCTGCTTGCTTTTTATTGCTGTTACGATAATCAATTTGAACTGTGAGCATAGTACCTTTTTGTTCATACCAAGTGTCTAATTCTGGATGATTTCTATAAGATTGAGTACTATTATCAATGAATTCAGCAAAAGCAAACCAAGCCTTATAAGGCAGACGCTTATATGACTCTAAAATTTCATATCCTAAAATTAGTTCCATAGCTATATTTTTTGAATTACATATTCGTCATTTAATGTTTTTCCTATTTGAAGATAAATGTCAGAAGGGATATTATGATAAGGCATCTTTAAATAGGTTTTTTGGGGTGACGCTTTTACCAATGTTACGTCAAAAGGAGCCATATCAAATTTTACTTCGAAACTTGCCGGTAAATCATTAACGAAATCCTTCTTCAAAATTCTAAAATGTTGCTCGTCAATGTATTCAATTTTTGAAGAGTTTGTCAATTGATATGGGTAATCACCACCAAACCGATACCCTTCAAATGTGTAATTGGGTCTTTTATAAACTTCAAGAACACATATTTTCAATTGTTTTTTATGGTCGTAGAACTTTTTAAATACTGTATCTGAATAGTCGTCAAGAACAACTATTAAATCAGGGGAATAGTTTGATAAACAATCAACGAAGTTTTGTTTTTTGCTTTTCATTGTTGGATTATTCCTGACTATAAATTCCGCAATTTCATCAGGTTTTATTTTAGGATTGCTAAAGCATGTTACTTGGTCCAAAGTATGTTGACTTGGAGTCTTACATAGTTCTACTTCTACTATTACCCATTTCTTAAAGTTTTTAGATACTAGAAGTAAATCAGGCTCATAAAGCTTTCCTGGAATCTCATCACATGTTAAGCCATGCTTAAATTTAAAAACATGATAATGCTCAAAGATTGCACTTGAATAACGCCAAAGTTTTTCCTCAAAATCTGGCTCATTATATAGTTTGATACTGGCAATCGGAGTATACCAGTGATTCGTCGCTGGATGAGTTATTAATATTTGTGCCATTAGCCTATAAAATATTTTGTACTTTTTTCAATAAACTTAAAGTCAAGTTTTTCTATCTCATCGTTGTCTGCATATTTTTCGAAAGGATTTATGTCAGAAAGAAAAACAACTCGGTCTGTTGCTGTTGCGTTTCCTTTTGTGTCTGCCCAAATTCTTGTTGTCTTGTCGGTGTTAGAAATTGCATCGTTGATACACCAAACATTTTTGAAAATTCCTTTCTCTCTTACCATTCTGGCGAACTCTCTTGCAAGTGGTATCACACTTGTCCTTGACTTTGCAACATCACCAATTACAAAAACGGCAACACCATCCTTTTTCAAAAATGTTTTCAATTGCTCAGCAATGTCTTTTGAAAACTGAATCCATTCTTGAAGGTTCAAATCATCATCAAGTGCCTGTGTTACTTCTTCGGGGTTTTGATTTAAGAACCAACCACGAATCCAATTTTGTTTTGCATAGTTTACAATTCCCAAATAAGGAGGAGAGGTGAGAATAAGAGAAACTTTTTTATGAAAAGGTTTTAGTTCTTCAACTTTTGAAAGTGTTCTTGCATTAGCTTTAACAACAACTCCTGTTTGTTTTATTGCTGTATGCTTTTTATATAGTCGTTCTGTTTTTTCACGGAGCAAACCGAAAACATCATGAAAGGTTCTGTTTAGTTCTTTTGTCTGCACAAACTTTCTCACATAGTCGGGAGACATGCTAAACGTGTTAGGCATATCAATAGAAGCATACCCCGACGTTCCGTTTGCTCTCTCGCCACCATGCAAAACACCCAAAGTAATGCCGATTAAATATTTGTCAATCTGATTTTCAGATTTCAAAAGTTTTCTCCGCAAATAACAAAGCTGTGCCAAAGTTCTCGGGTGAAAAATTAGATGAACTTCCACTGGTTGTGCATTTGCTTCTTGCTGATAAAGCGAAGTGTCATACTTTTTTTCAAGTTCATTTATTCGCAAAAAAATATCTTCCTTTTTTAAGTCAGCATTTTTTGCTTCACATAATGCAAGAGCGATTGGATTCAAGTCTGTTGCAATTGATTTGCGATTTAAGATTCTTCCTTGAAGTGGTGTTGTGCCTCTACCTGCAAAAGGGTCAAACACCACATCACCTTTTTTTGTGAAGTAGCGAATAAAATAATCTGCTAAGGGTGGCGGAAAAGCACCTAAGTATGAACACATGGAATGCCATGAATCATGCTCTCTTGCACTTTGGTTTGCCCAAGGTGTTACAAAATTTTCTAGTGTTGCTATTGGCATTTATACTTCTTCTGTTTCGGTTCGTATGTAATCAAAAAAATCAGTTATCATTCCGCAAACGGTTTCACAACCATTTTCAAGGTCTGCTTTTTTTATGTGTTCAACCATTTCTGGCGAAAAAGCTTTTCCATCTTCTAATTCTAACTTGTCTTCTACTTTGTTCTTGTCAATCATGAACGCACAAAAGCCAACATGCTCTCTGAATCTGTTCTTTATTGAATCAACTGCAAGTGTGCTGTATTGCTGAGCCCTTTCAAGCAACTTTGTCAAGTGGATGTTTGAATCATTGATATAAATATAAACAGCGTCCTTGTCGTCTGCTACTTCTGCGACTGTTTTTGAATTCCAACCGTGGTCTTTGTAGTAAGGATGGTTTACATTTACTGCAATTATTTCAATATTCGGTGCATTGTTTTTTCCTGCGTTCTTGTCGTCTGCACCATCAGGAAGTTGGGCTGCAATTACATTAACTGTATCACTAATTGTTTTTTGTCTTGGTGGTCGCAACTCTAAAGTTATTGTTGCCTCTGCACCTTCTTCAACTGCTTCTCCTGTTTTGAAATATGCAATTCCATATCCGTCAACTACTCTGGCTGAACCTGTGAAGCTGCCGAATGAATGGGGTTCAATAACTGCAAAGAACCAATCAGGATTAGAAAATAAATTTGGATGTGCATCAGTTTTAAATTTCACACTGAAAGTTTTACCTATGAAAACTTCTTTATTATCAGGTGTTGTGATTTCTAAAAATGTTGGTGGGTCGTTTACTGGAATTTGCGGTTGCTTTTTTGTTTTAACTGTTTCACTTGTCTCCGATGCTTTCACAACTGTGCCTCCGCCTGTTGCTTTTAGATAATGATTAATTCTTGATGCGAGGCGTTTCTTCAACTTGTCCATTGCTTCCGTTTCATCTTTTTGCAAATAGCGGTCTCTGCGTTCTTTATCTAATCGTTTTAATTCATCGTCCGCATCAAGTGTATCAACAACTAATTTTTCAAGTTCTTTTTTTATTGAAGTGTCTCTTGTATTTTCTCTTGTACTGCTAAATAGTTGGCGTTTTGATTCGTTGTCTAATTGATCGCACTCAATTTGCACAACCAAATATTTTTCAAGGAATGGAAGTTTCAATTCTGATTTGATAATTGAATTGAGTAAGTGCCCTTGCTTCTGTCCGTTGAAGGTGATAATGATGGGCTGTGATGCTTGCGTATAATTTTTTATTCTGTCCCAAGGTTTCTCTCCTTCAATTGTCAGCACCCAATAATATAGAGTAACTTTTCCATCTCGGAAAGTTAGCGTTGCATCTCTTTTGTATTGTGTCAGTTCCTTTTCATCACCGCCTCCTAATGTCAATCTTCTGTTATTCCCTAAAACACTTCTATTTTCTTTTTTTCCTTTCGTCAAATCCGACGCCCTTTCGCCAGTAATGGTAAAAGGAAAAACAGTATCAAACATGTAATGATGTGCCAAATACCAAAGCGATGAAGTAGGTCCCGTAATTTTTGCTTTATATTTTCCAATGTCCATTCCGATATGACGGACTAAAGTTCCAGCTTTAAATTTCTCCTCGTCAATCTCAATTGAAAATGGTTGATTGTTTTCACCAAGACAGTATTCATACCATCCAAGTTTCCTTTGTCCTAATCCTCCATCATTAAACCTCACAATCGTAAAGGAGACTCCGTTTCCTTTTTTCAAAATTTTGTGTGGTCTTGAAATGATTATTGTAAATGTGTTGAACGATAAGGCTGTAGAACCGCCTTGTCCATATGCACCCATTTGGTGCAACTTATTTATTTTGTTGTCATCATTTAAACTCAAAATCGTTTTTGAAAACTCTTCTCCTTTTACTCCTGTTCCGTAATCTCTTATCTCAACTGTCGGAAAATCTTCTCTCTCTGAATCTTTAAGTGTTACAGAAATTCTCTTTGCTAACTCTTGAATATTTTTTGCAGAAGCATCCTTGATGTTTCGCAACTTTCCTTCTTGTAGCCCGAACCATTTTTGAACTGCTGCTCTTGGGCTACCAATGTCTTTTGGGCAACCTTGTTGATGCCACTCTAGATCAAGAACTGCATCAATGGAATTTGTAATTCTCTCCACCAATCCAGCGGCAGGGTCCGTTCCCATGTTTATTGTTGATTGGTTATTGCCTCGTCCACCAACTGCTTCCCATCTTATTTCATGATTGTCTGTGAGGTCAACAAGAATGTCGGTTACTTCTCTGGCTGTGTTTGCTTTCAAGAGCTGCTCAAATATTTTTTTCATTAACGGCAGGTTTAGAATTGGAATGAGTTTTTTGAAGTTTTGGTATTACTGGTATATGATGATTCAAGTAGTCTTACTTTATCTTTTATGGCTTTGGTCATTTTTACAATATCCTCCTCATTAAAATCATAGTTATTCCGGTTGGCACATTTTGAAAGACTGTCTAAACTGTCTAGAACTTTCTGCACTCGTCTGCCTCCGACATTAATAAACCTCTCTCGTTTTAAATTGCGTTTTTTTTTTGCCATTGTCACATTGATTTTGGATTTGGCGAAAGTATATTACATACTACATTTTACAAAATATAGTATTAAATATATAAAAAAATGTCTAAAGCTTCTTTTTATGGGCAAACCCAGTTGATAGACTAAATGCTAATAGCGATTTGTCTTTATGACTTTAATAGCATCTCATAAGGATTATGTCAGCGGGGTGGTGGGTGGTCTTTAAGTCTCCTCTGGGTTTTCCACAGCATTCAGTCACAGTTAAATATATTAACCCTGAAACCCCGAGGCAGGAAGTACTGTAAATTATTGTAAAGGTTGTGTAACAAATTTAAATGCTCAGCAAACATTGGGGTTTCATTTCAAATATTGTATTTAGCAAAACATAATTAAAGCTGCCAAAAGATATGTCAATGAAAGGCTGGCGGATAGAAGTGAAAAGCCTGCACAGCAGCTTGTAACGAATAGCCGCAACAAATGTTGGTTAGAATTAATGTAGATGACAGCCCCAACCCCTCTAAATCTCCCCTGAAAGGGAGACTTTAAATACTCCTGTTGCCATCAAAATTTTCCAGCTCTTTACTAACGGCATTTAAAAAAGTGGAGCCTAGTGCACCGTCAATAACGCGGTGGTCATAACTAAGAGAGATAAACATTATATGGCGAATGGCAATGCTATCGCCTTGCTCGGTTTCAATAACAACCGGGCGTTTTTTAATGGCACCCATAGCCATGATAGCAACCTGCGGCTGGTTAATGATTGGCGTGCCCATAATGCTGCCAAATGTTCCAACATTTGTTAGGGTAAATGTTCCGCCATTGGTATCATCGGGACGCAGTTTATTATTTCGTGCGGCATTGGCTAACCCATTTACCTGTTTGGTTAAGCCCACTAAATTTAATTGGTCTGCATTTTTTATTACAGGCACTATTAAATTACCAGTTGGCAAAGCCGTTGCCATACCGATATTAATATCTTTTTTAATAACAATTTTATCGCCATCAACACTGCTATTGAGCCATGGATATTTTTTTATGCACTTAACTATGGCTTCAATAAAAAGAGGGGTAAAAGTTATTTTTTCTCCTTCTCTTTTTTCAAATTCCTTTTTCATTTTTTCTCTCCACAAAACCATATTGGTAACATCACATTCGCTAAAGCTTGTTACATGTGCGCTGATGTTTTTACTATCCACCATATGTTTGGATATCATCTTACGCATGCGATCCATTTCGATAACTTCTACATTGCCGCTGTGAGTTGCCAGTTGCCTGTTGTCAGTTGCCGGTTGGTTGTTTTCTTCTGGTTGTTGCTGTTGTAGATTGCTTGAAAGAAGAACTGGTTTTTGATTTTGTTCTTGTCTGTTATCTTTTGTCTTTTGTCTATTGTCTTGTGTCTTTCTACTTTCTATGAATTGAAGAATATCTTTTTTACTCACCCGTCCATCTTGCCCGGTACCCGGAATATTTTCAAGATCTGACATGGCAACACCTTCGCTTGCCGCAATATTTAATACCAGCGGCGAATAAAATTTTATTGCGGATTTATTTGCATCGCCATTTGTAATAGAAGGCACATAGGGAATATTATCAACCACATCTGCTTCTTCATATTCCGGCCGGGATGTTTGCGGCTGAGATGGTTGGTGCGAAGCCGTTTGTGAGTTGTTGTTACCCACTTTTATTCTTGCAATTACAGTACCTATAGGCACAACATCATTTTCATTAAATAAGATCTCATCAATTACCCCTTCTGCTGTAGAGGGTACTTCGCTATCCACTTTATCTGTAGCTATATCCAAAACAGTTTCATCCTGCTCCACTTTATCACCTGGTTTTTTATGCCATTTTAAAATGGTTGCTTCCATTATACTTTCTCCCAGCTTTGGCATTACTAAATCTACAATGCTCATGATAATTTACAATTGAGGATCAAAAGTAATAAAAAGAAAGAAGCATTTAATAAATGCTGACGAGTTAGTGTATTGAGGGAAAACTATAAATTAATAGGTATCAAATTCTGTTTGTCACTTTTTTTGCTTGTCCAAAAAAAGTAACCAAAAAAAAGACCCCGAAAAAGATTACATCCCTTTTTCGGATGGTTCCCTGATTAAGCTTTTGTGCTACTGTAGCTTCAACATTAAAGCATTGTTACTACCCTATAATCATGTTAATCTTAAAATCCTTTAAATCATAGTTCAGACAAAATAAATTTCCTTAAAAGATTTAAAGCTGTAATAGCTGTAATTTGGGTGTTACGCATTCTATCGAATCTTAAATTTAATTGTTGGGTTTCTACCTTTTCTTTATTGCCCACTGCTATCCAAATGGTGCCCACCGGTTTTTCATCACTTCCACCTCCCGGCCCCATAATACCCGAAACCGCAATCACATAATCTGATTGTAAAACTGCTAAACCTCCGCTCAACATTTCTTTAACCGTTTCTTCACTAACAGCGCCGAAAGTTTTTAATGTTTTATTAGAAACATCGAGCACATTTTCTTTTACTTCGTTATCATAACTAACTACACTGCCCTTAAAATAGTTGGAAGAACCGGGATGCGATGTTATGAGGTGAGCAATATACCCGCCTGTACAGCTTTCGGCTGTTGATAAAGTTTTATTTTTTGCAGAAAGTAATTTGCCAAGCACTTTTTCCATTGGCTCATCTTCATCTGTAACCAAATATTCTTTCGCCAGCGTTTTTAGTGACTGAAAATAATTTTCTATTTCGCTTTGAATTGCATGTTTATCATATCCTGAAGAGGTGAGCCTGAGCCGTACCATTCCATAATTAGGGAGGTAAGCCAATTTAATATTTGATGGCAAAGCGCTTTCAAAGGATTTTATATGCTCAGCCAGCATAGATTCGCCAATACCTGCAGTTAATAATGTTTTATGAATGATAACCGGTAAATCAAACCTGGCCTTCAATTTTTCAATCACCTCTATCATCATCGCCTGCATCTCATTTGGCACGCCGGGCATACTTACAAATATTCTCTCATTTTTTTTAAACCACATTCCCGGTGCAGACCCTCTTTTGTTTTGTATTACCGTACAAACGTCAGGTACTTTGGCTTGTTTAAGATTAACGGCTGTTACCGGTCTTTTAAATACTTTTTCAAAAAGATATTTTACATTTTCTAAAGCAGCTTCATTCACTATCAATTTGCCATTAAAATATTTACAAAGCAATGGCTTGGTAATATCATCAGAGGTAGGGCCCAGCCCACCGGTTATTAATATAATATCCGAATGCAGGCTTTCTTCATCCAGGGCTTTCGTTATATCAACTTCATTGTCGCCAACAGCTACGCGGCGCTTTACAAAAATGCCTGTCTTATTTAATTCCTGTGCTATGTAGGCGCTGTTGGTATCAATCACCTGGCCGATCAATAATTCATCGCCGATTGTTATGATAGAGGCATTTATCATTTATAACGAATGATTTATTTTAGTGCAATATTAATTTATTATGAAATGGCTTGCCTTTATCTTTTTCTCCTTAACAGCAAATTCTTATGCTCAATCCATAACGCAAAAACTCGATGCTGCCCTTACCAATCTGCAAGCTGATTCCCAGTTTAAACATGGGATCATCAGCATGTATGTAGTTGAAACCAAAACAGGCAAAATAATTTTTGAAAAAAATTCACAAATTGGTTTAGCACCTGCGAGCTGCTTAAAGGTTATAACTGCCGCCACTGCATTTGAATTACTGGGTAGCAATTATACTTACCAGACAAAATTGGGGTATGATGGAAAAATTGATAGCGGGGTTTTAAAAGGTAATATTTATATAGTGGGAAGCGGGGACCCAACGTTGGGAAGCTGGAGATACAGAGGCACAAAAGAAAATACTGTAATTGCCAATTTTATAAATGCAATAAAAGGGCAGGGTATACAACAAATTACAGGATATGTTTTAGGAGATGACAGAATTTGGGGCACACAAAAAACACCAGATGGCTGGATATGGCAGGATATCGGAAATTATTACGGTGCAGGTGCAACGGGTTTAAACTGGAGGGAAAACCAATATGATCTTATTTTAAGTGCAGGAAAAAATATTGGTGATCGTGTAAAAATTGCAGGTACAAGGCCAAGGTTTTTACCGGGTGTTCATCTAATTAATGAACTTACTGCTGCAGAAAAGGGTAGTGGCGACAATGCTTATATTTATTTAGCACCCGATGCAGAAACAGGTTTTATAAGAGGTACGATTCCTGTAAACGAAGATAGTTTTGTAATTGCAGGTTCTATGCCTGATGGCGGTAAACTTTTAGCCACAACCATTTATCAAAACTTTTCTACCGGCAAAACAAATCAGGATAATATTAATTATCTAAAAGGAAAAACCAGGTGGAACCAACCAGGTAATATATTTTATACCCACACATCTCCACCGCTTGATAGTATTATTTATTGGTTTTTAAAAAGGAGTATTAATTTATATGGAGAGGCATTGGTGAAAACGATTGGTTATAATACATCGCAAGAGGGCACAACAGACAATGGTGTTAAGATCATTAAAGACTTTTGGAAAAAAAATGGCGTTACACAATTTTCTTTAAAAATAATTGACGGCAGCGGATTATCCCCTGCGAATCGTGTTACCACAGCTGCATTGGTTGCCATTATGCAATATGCTCATAAGCAACAATGGTTTTCTTCTTTTTATTACGATCTGCCGGAAATTAATGGGATTAAAATGAAGGATGGATACATTAATGGTGTGAGAAGTTATACTGGGTATATAAAAAATAAGCAAGGGACTGACTATACATTTTCTTTTATTATCAATAATTTTGATGGAAGCCCATCTTTAGTTAGAGAAAAAATGTGGAAGG
>JBBJOK010000247.1:0-4872 GCA_037721545.1 Chitinophagaceae bacterium | reverse complement strand
CCCTTAAACCAATTATTATTAATTGTATGCAAACTGCTTTACAATTACCTAATGATGTACCCGCAGACGCAGAAGTTGGGGTTGGAGAGAATTGGCTCGAGGCACATTAAAAAATTTTAAAACCTGGATCCAATACTAGCACCACCCCAAAGCTTTACATTAAACCCGGGCTGAAAGAGCGGAGATATAAAAGCTCTGTAGGTAACGCCTGACTTATTAATTGGTTGATAGCGATATCCTGCTAATATGTATCCATAAGGTGCTGTATCATCACTAAAAAAAGATCCTTTAAAACCGAGGCAACCTCTTTTAGTTGCTGAAATTAGTATTAATGAATAACCTCCGCCAAATTCAGCATAATGTCTATTTTTTCCAATAAGATAATTTAATCCCACAGGCAAACTAATCAGGCTGCCCCTGTTACACGATTGACCAAACATACCCAAGGGTGATCCACCTATACCAGTTCTAAATCCTAATCCTTTTTCTTTTTTTGAAAAGCGGGCATCATAGTTTAAACTAAATAAACTTGCAGGACCAAATATTTCTAACTGCCATTGCGAAGCACGTAATGAATATTTTTGTTGAGAATAACTTTGCTGGTATAACAGAAAAATTAGAATAACAGCAAATGTGTATTTCATAACAGTTTTTAATTAAGACAATTTATTTTTATAATAGCTGCAATAAACCGGGCAACATCTATTAATGATTTACTTAGATAAAATACTTTCATTCTTCAAACAACTTCAATTAAATATTGATCTCCCACAACATGTTGAAGTTATGAACCCCTTTAAAAATAAAGCTGTAATGCAGATCTGCACTCAATTCTATAAAAAATATTATAGTGATAATAATAACCGCAGGATGATCATCGGTATAAATCCGGGAAGGTTTGGAGGTGGCGTTACAGGTATTCCGTTTACTGATCCAATAAGATTAAAAAAAGAGTGTGATATAGAAAACTCATGGGCGGCAAAGCAAGAGCTTTCATCAGTATTTGTTTATGATGTTATTAATGCTTTTGGCGGTGCAGAAAAGTTTTATCAACAATTTTACATCACGGCCGTTAGTCCATTGGGTTTTACCACCCACGGTAGAAATTTAAATTATTATGATGATAGGGATCTGCAAAACAGCATTAAAGATTTTGTGGTTGATTGTATGAATCTCCAATTGAAATTTGGAATAGATAGAGAAATTGCATTTTGTTTAGGTGATGGTAAGAATTATAAATATTTATCAAAGCTGAATGAAGAACACAAATTCTTTAATAAAATTATACCCTTATCTCATCCTCGGTTTATAATGCAATACAAGTTGAAAAAGAAAGAAGAATATATTCAATCTTACCTTGAAAAATTAAATATCACTAACCTTTTAGTATAAAAAAAAATCGTTGTAATATGTCTTAAGTAAGAATACAAAAATAACAGAGCCTCCAAAAATTTTCGTGATTTCACATCCATATGATAACAAAAAAAAGTATACGATTAATAAAAAAGCCACGAATTTTTGTTGGTGGCTTTCAGCTAAAACATTCAGTTCTTACGTCACATCTTTTTATCCATTTTCATCTTATCCATTTTCATTTTACTCATCCTCCCATTCATACTCATCATATCACCGTTTTTCATCATCATAGTTTTACCGTTTTTCATTTTTACCTTTCCGTCCATCATTACCATTGTCCCATTGCTTAATGTCATGTCTTTGTCCATCATCATCATTTTACCATTTTTCATCATCATCATTTTACCATTTTTCATCATCATGCCATCCTTCCTCATCATTTTTTGGTCCATCTTTTGGTCCATTTTGTCCATCTTCTCTTGTGCAAATACGCCTGAACTCAATGCAAAGGCAGTAAATAAAATCATTATTTTTTTCATACTTAAAAGTTTATAGCTCCAATAGCTTGGCTAACTGGAAACCTGTTAAAAATTAATATTATCTGTTTCATATACGTTAAACTCCTTACACGAGCTTGAAGCATACCAAAATCTTTTAAGATTGTTTTTTATTAAATATAACAGACGCCTGTGCTACGCCTGTAATTTTGAAGCTGTTTTTCTGCTGGGTGTATGCAATAATTTTTAAAGGAAGATCGTGAAGTGCTGCAGGAACTTTTATATCGAGGTTTCCTGCTCCTGATATTTGTATAGTTTTAAATTCCCTTACTATGTTTACATGATGCAATCTTCTTCCGCCATTTTCACCCCGCTTAACATCTGTGATTGCTTCCGGTTGAATGAATGCTATATTAAGAAGTTCACTATTACTGTTGGCATTTTTATAAGTTAGATGAATAATTGAGTTATTTATTTGGGAGACCTCAATTATAAGATCTGATGAAGGGTTGACATTATTTTTAAGAGAGGTTCGAAGACGTTTTTCATCAGATCCTACAAATTCCTCAGTGCCGTTCACAACTATTTGAGGAGTGTAAACACCTTGCAGTGAAAGGTGGGTTGCATATATTTGTTGCCTTTCAGTAAAAGCAGGCTGGCTAAAAACATCTTTCCAGCCAAGCCGGTTCCAGTAATCAACATGAAAACTAAGTATGTAAACATCTTTTTTGTTTTCACTTTTTATTCTGCTAACAAGCTTATCCGCAGAGGGACAACTTGAACATCCTTCTGAGGTAAATAATTCAATAACGGTAAATCCTTTACCTTCTTCTCCTTTACCTTCTTCCCGCTTATTTTTTTCTGTTATTTTTTTTGAATCAAAACTAAAGCATGAGGTACCTGCTAATAAAATACCTATTATGAAATATGAAAATGCGAATTTCTTTTTCATCTTTTAAAAATTTTATTGAGATCAAAATTGACACACTGTCTGTTATTTTGCTGTGAACTCGTTGATTTACTTTCCAGGTCTCGGTGCCTGATCTTCAGTAGACGGTGAAATTTTGTACTACATAAAAAATAATTTTACGAATAGGAATGATCTATTTTAGTATGCATTGCTATTTTATCTGTACTTACCCTGCTGTTAGATGCTTTTAATGCTTCGCCGGCTGTGTATATCGCTGCGCCCAAAAGCAAAAGATCTTTTGCCAGAAACTGTCCCGGGTTTGGCGAAAGAGAAGGAAACCCATAACCGGGCTGCCATACACCTGGAGTGGTTAATAAAAAACTTAGTGTAATAAGTGACATAATAATAACTCCAATGCTGCCAACAGCCGATGCTTTGGGGGCAACCGGTCTTACCGCAATTAATATTGCTAATGTTATTTCAACTACACCTAATGCTATAGAAAAATTTTGTACACTCATTAAACCATAAGCCCACGATAAGAGTGGACTGTTTGATGCGTGCCCATGAACACCTTTGGCCTCGTAAGCAGTAAACTTTAACAGGCCTACCCACAGTAAAATAATTACAATACCGTAACGAAGAACTGCTGTTCCAAGTCGTTCTAGTTTGGCCCCTCTTTCATTTTGAATTATTGTTGTCATGATTATTTTTTTATAATATCAAATGATCTTCGTTTGCACTCATAGGCGTAAATTACATACTATTAATAAGCTGCTAAGCCTGCTGCCCAAACAGGCACATTAGTAACCTTGCCATTTGTATTCAACGTTCCAAGTGTTCCCCGCAAATAAGAACCAATAGTATGATCAGTTACATTAAGCACATAGATGTAATAATTATTAATAATTGCAACATCCCGGGGTCTTTTATCCGTGGGTGCTGCTGATGCATTAATTAAATAAGCCGTTCCATCTGGGCCAATGTAATAAGAAGAAATATTATCACTAAAGCTATTGGCAATATAAGCATAGCGTCCGTTATCCGTAGTAGCTGTCCAGCAGGCTGCCGTTTGTTGGTTCAGAACATTACCATTTACAGCACTTACGCTTCCTGAATTACTTAAAGTGTAGGAACTAACTCCGCCTAATTTATCAAGATCCAGGTGAGCATTAGCCACTACCATATAACCACGGCCAAAGTCAAACCCAAATGGAGTAATACCTGCTGAAGTGCTTACCGTACGATTAGATGCAAAACCCTGATCGTTTACCTGAAAGCTGGTGATCTTATCAGTTCCTCTTTCAGTAATATACAATTGAGTGCCATTGGGATGAAATGAGATCTGGCCAGGATCGGCGGAAGGTGCACTTAAAGCAAGGTTGGTAGATGGGATAGCAGTTAAGTTACCCTCTAAAACTTTATACCCATTTATGTTAGCACTTACCTGGTTTACCACATATAAATTGTTTTTGTTTATTGTTACACTCACGGGCCTCATTCCCCCTGAGGCAACTGTGTTAGTTAAGATTAAACTCCCGTCTAAATTAACTTTGAATGAAGAAACAGAATTAGAACCGGCATTTACAGCATACAGCCAGGAATGTGTATCATCAAGTATCAGCGCCCCCTGGCTGCCAAAAAGATTGCCGGTTCCTGCGCCGCCGGATGCTGTAGTGCCCTGAAGAGATAAGGTACCATCAGTATTTTTTTTATAAATTAAAATCCGGTTTGTGCCTGCATCATTGCTTTCGGTATAAACATAACCTTTGTTACCGCTGAGGGATGCAGCAGTTTGCGAACTTATTTCGTCTGGATTTTGTCCATTTTCAGAAATCATATCACTAAGTGAATTGCTTTCTTTTTTGCAGGAAAATAACAAGGTTGTAATTAAAGCAAACAAAAGTAAATGTTTCATAAAGTTGTATATTTTAAAAGAGATTTAGAAATTGTGATTATAACATTCTACTTGTATTTACATCAGGATCAGGAGCACTCAGCCACTCACACATTTTTACTGATTACATACCTTTTTTATCTAATGCCATATCCGGATCTGAAGCATTTGAATTAGGTGTAAACATTAATCCTTTAGTGTATTCTGTCATC